>QHZC01000706.1 GCA_003224515.1 Acidobacteriota bacterium | reverse complement strand
GACGCGGCGGCGTTCGATCGCCCTTGACGTAGTGGGCGTACCAGGCGAGGTAACGCTCGAGACGGTCCTTGATATGCGACGGCGTGGTGAATCCGTGATATTCGCCGGGGTAGACGACGAGCTCGGTGGTGCGGCCGAGGCGCTTGAGGGCTTGGTAGAGTTGCTCGGAGTTGATGATGGGAACGTTCCAATCGATCTCGCCGCCCATGATGAGTGTGGGGGTGGTGATGTTGGTGACTTTGTTGAACGGCGACATGCGTTCATATAGAGCGCGGTTTTCCCAAGGCAGGCCAAGCTCGAGCTCCCAGAGCTTTTGATAGTGGTCGTGGCCATAGTTCGCGACGTAGAGGACTTCGCTTGCGCCGGTGATTGCGGCCTTGAAGCGCGTGGTTTGCGTGATGAGGAAGTTGGTGGAGATGCCGCCGTAGGACCAGCCCCCGACTCCGAGTTTATCGGGATCAGCGATGCCCTGCTCGAGGGCGTAGTCCACCATAGCCATGTCGTCCTGATAGTCTTTGTTTCCCCAGTCGGCGAAGATGGCTTCGCAGAATTTCTGGCCGTAGCCGGACGAGCCGCGCGGGTTCGGCAGGAGGACGGCGTAGCCATTGGCGGCGTAGAGCTGCGCGAGGTGGTAGAAAGAAGCGGAATATTGACCGACCGGGCCGCCGTGCGGATTGAGCAGCGTAGGCACTTTCTGGCCGGGAGTGTAGTCGACGGGTTTGTAGAGATAACCGGCGGCAGGGGTGCCGTCTTTGCTTTTGAAGTGAACGTAGTCGAGTTGGGCGAGACGGAGCTGCGCGATCAAGGCGTCATTTGTTTTGGTGAGGCGAGTGAGATCGTTTCCGTTCCAAAGATAGATTTCGTCGGGGCGGTCGAGCATCCCGATTTGCGCGGCGATGGTGCCTTCGGAGCCGAGAGAGTAGGAGGACACCGTGAGACGGCCAGCAATGGGCCGCATGATTTCTCCGCCGGCGACTGCGACGCGGCAGAGATTTTGCGTGCCGTCGTCTTCGGCGATGAAGTAGATCGAGCGGCCATCGACGGAGAAGCGCGGGCGGCGCACGTTGCGGTCAAGCGCGAGCGTCAGAACTTTTTCCTCGCCGCCAGTCGAAGGAGCGATGGCCAGATGATGAGTGGCGTAGTCGATGGCTTTGAAGTCGGTTTGGCTGACGAAGGCGATCCACTTTCCGTCGGGTGACCACGCGGGCGAGCGGTCCGCACCAAGATTGGTGGTGACTTGCGCGAGGTGCGCACCTTTGTCGGTGTTGTCGGCGGCGACGACCCAGATGTCGGAATTAAAATTTCGATCGGGATCGGGCGTGCTGTGGTTGCTGGTGAAGGCCAGAGATTTGCTGTCAGGCGACCAGGCAGGCTCGTTGTCATCGTAGTCGCCGGAAGTAATTTGCGTGACCTTTTTGGAGGCAACGTCAAAAACGTAGAGGTGGGTGCGGCGGCGATCCAGATAGCCGACGGTGTCTTCCTTAAACTGGAGGCGGTCGATCACAAAGGGTGGAGGAGTCTTCGGTTTTGGAGCTGGCTTGTCTTTGTCCTTGTCTTTCGCAGCCTCGGCGTCCTCCGGCTTGGGATCCTGGAGGACGAGGACGAGGCGTGTGCTGTCCGGGGACCATTCGAAATCGCTGACACCTTGAACTGCTTCCGTGAGGCGCACGGCTTCCCCGCCGAGGTGGTTGAGCAACCACACCTGGCTCTTGCCCGCGTTGCGGGAAGAGAGAAATGCGAGGTACTTGCCGTCGGGGCTCCAGCGGGGGTGCGAGGACGAGACTCCTTCCACGGTCATGGGAATGGGATCGCCACCGTGAGTTGAGACCATCCAGAGGCGCTGCTCGTTCTTATCATCCTTGAGCATCCTGGTTCGCACGGAGTAGACGACCCATTGGCCATCGGGGCTCATCTCGGGTTGGGAGACATCGCAAATCTGGAAAAAATCGTCAATCATGATGTTACGTGGAGTGGCGGAAGCGGGCTTCGGAGCCGATTCCTGGGCGGGGGCGGACAGCCGCAGAACCAGAGCGAGACAGGCGAACGCGATGCAGCGACGGATTTTCATGCGTATAACACCTCAGAAGAACGATGGGGCCCAAACCGGGGCGTAGTGTAACAGAGAGACAACCGGTCATTGGTTGAAAAAAGGTACGCCCCTGGGAAGTCGCATCAATTGCCGTGATCGAAGCCAGAAATGAGGAAGTGCGGGCGGAAGACCGCCTCTCGACAATTCGCTCAGGGTTGGGGAGCCGCGGGCTGAGGTTTCGGAAGGGGCTTGCGCGGAATCATTTCTTCGCGATTGGCCGTCAGGTACACGAAGGAGGCGACAATTACCGCCATCTGCTTAATGTCCGGCTCCTGGATGCGCTCGTAGACATCCATGTTCGAATGGTGCGTCCGCGTGTCATAGTCAAGAGGGTCCTGGATGAACTGAAAACCGGGCAGTCCAACGGCATTGAAGGCAAGGTGATCGGTTCCGCCGGTGTTGCGGATGGTGAGCGTGTTCATTCCGAGGTCGTGGAACGGCTCCATCCATGAGGAAAAAATTGGTGCCACCATTTCATTCCCCTGCAGGTAGACACCGCGAATCTTGCCGGTTCCATTGTCGACGTTGTAGTAGGCGGCAAGCTTGGCATGCTCCGGAGAGGGCTTCATCACTTCCGGATCGGCGAAATGCTGCTTTACATAGGCGCGCGAGCCGAGCAAGCCCTGCTCCTCACCGGTCCATAGGCCGATTCGCACGGTGCGACGCATCTTGAGGCCGGTAGTCTTGAGAATCCTGATGGCCTCCAGCATCACAGCGGAGCCTGCGCCATTGTCAGTCGCACCGGTTCCGCCGTGCCAGGAATCGAAGTGCGCGCCGAGCATAGCGACCTCATCGGCTTTGGCTTTGTCCGTGCCGGGTATTTCGCCGATGATGTTGAAAGAATTCAGATCGTCGTCGTAGAACTTATTTTCGATATCCACTTGCAGCGTGACGGGCACCTTCTTATCAAGCATTCGATAGATACGCCCGTAGTTTTCGCTGGCCACGGCGAAACGCGTGGGAGCCGGTGGGTCTTTCTCCTTATCGCGTCCGCCTCCTTGCTGCACGAACACGGTTCCGTCGTCGCCCCGCGAGGGCTCAATCCATGCGACAACGCCTTCTTCCAGAAGAAACTTCTGGACCTTAAGCTGCAACTCGCGTTGTGCGCGGAATTGCGCAACGCGATCTTCGGGGTTTTGCGCCATAGGCACCGGCTGGGTTGCAAGCTCCGCCAGCTGCGCATCCGTGTAGCGGTGAGCTTGCGGCTCGAAGCGCTCGGGATTCTCGGGGATCGTTGCCGTCAGCACAAACTTTCCTTTAAGCTGCCCCCGGTACTTCTGAATATCTTCTTCCTTCAAGATCGGCGCGAGCACTACTGCCGCGGTTACCGGACCATTGGTCCCAGGTGTCCAGGCCTTCGCGTAGGCAATCAGAGGAAACGGCCGTGGGGAAATCACCTGCGCCGAAAATCGTTCGTTGGACCAGCCTCGGCCGAACGGTCCCCATGGCTCCAGATGAACATTGACAAGTTGCCATTCCTTCATCTTGCCCGTTGCCCAGCCGGCCGCCTCCTTGACGTTCGGCGAATTCGTTAGACGCGGACCATACACATCGCTCAGATAGCTCATGATGTCCATCACTTGCGAATGATTAAATCCCTCATCCTTGATCTGATAGATCGCGTACAAATCCGCCTGGCTCGGCGCCTGCGCCGCCAAAGGCATAACTACCAAGACCAACACGAATACGGCTAACGCACTCGCATGCTTTCGCACCATGGTCCTCCGCGCTCCGTTTTCTCTCGTCTCTATGGTCAGGAAAATGCCTGGGGGAATGACTCTCTTGACGTGGGACGCACAGGCGCCTGAGTCCGTTTCATGGTTGTTCACCGCCGCTCACTCTCGCTAGTGCGACGGGTTCTTGCATTCAACCACGATTCGGACGGGGAGATCCGAACATTCCACTATTTCCCAGATTTCACAGGCGGT
>QHZC01000181.1:2302-3546 GCA_003224515.1 Acidobacteriota bacterium | reverse complement strand
TTCGTGAGCGAGTGCCCCGGCGAACGTTACTGCCTCGGTGAGCCCCGCGTTCCGAACTTCCTGCTCTAATTGGGGGCGTATCGGCCCGTCTCCCACGAGAAGTAGGTGGCTTGAGGGGTCAGTCCTGCGCACATCCCGAAACGCAGAGAGCAGCAAGTCCAACCCGTGCCAGCGTTTGAAGGTACCAACAAAACCGATGACAAACCGCCCTTCAAGGTTAAAACGTTGCCTCACCAGCGAGCCGTCCAAGCCGGTATGGAACAAGCGCGTATTCACGGCGTTGGGCAACACGTGAATCAGCTCAGGCTTCACCCGCGATCTTCGCAATTGGCTCTGCAGTGATTCGGAAACTGCCATCACCAGGCGCGCCTTTCTCCAGATCGCCCCTTCGACCCAATGCGCCAGCGGAGGGCAGGTGACACCCGCCCGGTAGTGCTGCTGCTCGTAAGCGAATGGCGCGTTCACCTCGAGGACAAGTGGAATCGACCGTTTTTTAGCCAGGCAAAGCCCCGCCACGGCCCAGAGACTGTAACGCTCATAAATGAAATCTGGATTCAATTGCTTCGCAGCCCACATTGCCGCCATGAAGAAAGTCAAATTATGTAGGGCCCGAACTGCATCCGGGTTGCGACGAGGAGTTCGGCCGATTGTAAGGTTGGCGGCTCTTAGAACCTGGGTCAGCGCGCAGTTCCACGGAGAGAGGCGTGCTAGACAAATTGTGGCATGCAGGTCGGCTTCGAGAACTTGCTTACAGCCCCGCAGACTACAAGCCACAACAGCAACTTCGTGACCGAGGTCAGCGAGAGCGCGTACGAAGGACTGGATATGAATGGCCGCGCCGCTTTTCCCGGCCAGCTCGATCCCTGGATCGTTACACAGATAAAGAATCTTCATCGGCTCGTGTCTGCTCGAAAAGAGACAGTAATTGTGCAGAGTTCTTTTCGATTGAGAAGCAAGTTTCAATCTTGGCCCTGGCAGCAAAAGCTAGTCGTTCTCGTAGCTCTGGAGAGTTGAGAAGTCTTTCCAGGGCGTCGGCAAGCTGGGCAGGCCTGTTCGGGGGAACCAGCAGACCTTCCTCTTCTGAGTTGATCACCTCGGGAATGCCCGAAATGGGCGTGGACACGACGGGTACTCCACTAGCCATGGCCTCGAGCAACACATTGGGGATGCCATCGCGGTCGCCGTCGGCACCAACTACACAGGGAAGCGCAAAAAGGCAAACTCTCTGGTAGGCGCGGCGGATT
>QHZC01000181.1:0-2164 GCA_003224515.1 Acidobacteriota bacterium | reverse complement strand
TGCCGCAGAATGTCAGCGGCCAAGATCAAGTCGCTCAGCCCCTTCTTCTCGACCAGCCTAGCGACCGACAGAATCACTGGTGGCTCTGAATCAAAAGTTCGTGGCCAGCAAAACCCAAACTGGGAGAGATCGAGCCCGTGATAAATACGGTGTAGTTTGCTATTGCTTGCGGAGCCCATCTGAGTTGACAGATACCGTCGGTTGTACTCTGTGCAGGTGACCACGGCTTGGGCTCTCTGGGCCTCGGCCCGAAGAAGCTCGGGCGGCGTTTTCACGAAAATATCTTTGGCGTGGGCTGTGAAGGTATAGGGAATTCCTGTCAAATAATGAGTAAACATAGTGACGAGCGTGGGGTCGTGGGCAAAGTGCGCGTGCAGATGAGTCAGCGGTTCCCGAAAAAGTATCTCTGCTAAATAAGTCGCTTGGAAGAAGCATCGGAGAACGCCCAATCGACGGTAGCGCAATGCCCGGAGTATGGTTTGACAGCAGCGGACAGGTCGTCCCAAGAATAACCGGATACTAGCCAGCCCGATCACCTTCCGGTTGTGCTTAATCGAGAGGCAGGTGACTGGTACATCTAGGCCCGCTGCTTTGGCGTGAGCGGCCTCGCCTTCCGGCTCCTTTATGGTAAAAATCTGCAGTCGGGCACCTAGGCGCTTGACAGCAATCACTTCGTTCTGGATAAACGTCTCCGACAACCGCGGCCACGCGCTCACGACATACCCGACCTTCGGATTTCCATTAGATTGGGGATTCACACAATCGCTATCCGACAAGCTCCAAGTTGTGTCCGATCAAATTGTCGCCACTTGGGAGGGGGCATAGCTCCGCCCTGGGAGTCCCAGCCCCTGGCAAGACACAAACCACCCTTTGAGTTCTGCGTCGTCTGATTCTCTGGCGAGTGGAGCCTACGCCCTCGAAAGCATGCAGGCAATACAGTAGATACCTCAAATTCACTCGGAAAATATGTGTATAGGACACCGAAAACGACGGTATGCGTTCTATAGTAATAGGCCCTCAAAGCTGAGATAAAGGAGGAAGGAAGAAGGAGCAGAAGAGATTGTCGGCCGGCGCCCCTCTTTCCTGAAGACGGTTACCGACGAAGTCGGCGATGCGCCGGGGCCGCGTCCGGGACTTTAGGTGGATTGTGAGGAGCTAGTGCCCGGTCGAACACCAATCTGACCCTCGGAAGGGACTTGGCCGGGGGCGCGCATTCCTTCACCATCAGGGGAGTAAGGAACGCGCGCCAAGGGCCCTTTTTTAGGTTCAATGCGCAGTTCTTCGCTGCGGCGCGAACTTCTGGCTGCAACGGCGGCGGGATGTTGAACAATTCCCCCATGGCCGGCGCGCTTGACGCAGCTCCGGGTTAGGACCTTGACGCCAAGGCCTTCAAGCGAAAGGCGCAGAGTGCTTTGGTGCTGATACAAAGTCGTGGACTGGTAGCCAGGTTTCGAGACTGCGCCCGAGATGAACGTGGCGACAACATGACTGCCGCCGTTCGTATTGTCGTTTTCCGATCCTTCGGTGACGATGATGAGCAAGCCGTCTTTTTGGAACAGGGAGCTCTTAACGAGCGGATCGATGCTGGTCTGGAGCTAGGTGTCCGCGGTGCCCAAGACTGCAATTATCTGGGTCGTAGCAGAGGTTCGGTACAATGAAGGAATACTCAGGAAGGTTGGTTGGCACTGGCAAGATCGGAAGAAAATTGCGTGAACGACACGAGATCTTGCACCCGCGTCGGGCTGTTTTGCACATCATGACTTCGAGCCGGCCCCTGCCGGACCGGCCAAATTCGACCGAGTAAGGATTTTGGCCCACGGCCACGTTCTTCACGCTCGACGCGGGCAGATCGAGGGCGCTACTCTCAACGCCATCCACGATGATTTGCAGGCCGCTGAAGCCGTTGCCGAACACCGAGGGCGCAAGAAATAGACAGGGCACGGCCAGAGAGTTCCCATTCTTTGACGGCACGTTCATGATCATGTGCTCGTTGAACTGAACGTAGTTGTGATTCTCTTCTGCGAGAAGAATCGGCTGCTCGATATCTTATGATCAACGTAGTTCTCAGCTTTCCTCAATAGTAATGAAGACATTGGGCTGATGCGGAGACATTTGCAGTTGATAAAGTTCAGCGTATCGGCCGTTTAGGGCCAAGAGCTCTTCG
>QHZC01000180.1:2016-4376 GCA_003224515.1 Acidobacteriota bacterium | reverse complement strand
GTACCCGACCGACCGGTCTGGCACCGGCGCGCTCTCCGGCAAGGAATCGGTGGAATTCATTCCGGCGGGCTTAAACACATGTTCCCGCACGTAGTCGTAATAGGTTTGCCCGCTCACTTTCTCAATCACCGCGCCTAGCAGAAGAAATCCATAGTTGCTGTACTCCCAGCGCGTGCCAGGTTCGAACTGCAAGCCGCGCTTTTCATACAGCTTCACGTAGTCCTGCAGGGTGCGCAGCTCCAGGCGATGGGCGTCAAATTCAGGTCCAAAAATGTCGCCTGTGCCTCCCGTATGGGTCAGCAACTGGTGGATGGTCACTTTGGAGGAAGCGTCCTTGGTCGCATAATCGGTCAGATATTTGCCGAAGGGATCCGTCAATTGAATCTTACCCGCTTGTACCAACTGCAGGATGGACACGGCGGTGAACATTTTGTTCATAGAACCGATGCGAAACTGGGTGCTCGGTTGGTTGGGAGTTTTTTTCTCGCGATTCGCCAGCCCGTAGGCCTGCGAGAACACGATTTTCCCGTTTTTTGCCACCAGCGCCGCCCCGGAAAAACGGTCTGCAGCGGTCTGTTCCTGCAGATCCTTGCGGAGCAGATTTATCGCCTCGGTCTCGCTCGCGCGGGGTATTGCGAATTCTGCTGGACGAGAAATGGCACGCAGTTCGAATTTAGCGATCCGATGGGGGCCTCGGGTTCGACTTCCGCCTCGATCCGCGCGAACTGATCGCTGTTCCTTTCCTTAACCAAGCCGGAAAACCGCGCCGATGTGCTTTCTTCCGTTTTCATCAGTTCAAACCCACCGGTTTGCGCCCGGAACTCCAAGAGACCGTCGAGATGTTCCAGATCGGATGGTCGATACTTTTGGAGGAAATCCTGGAGCGTGGCCTTATCTCCGGAGTTAAACGCAGAAAGCCAACCCTTGGCTTGCTGCTCTGCCACGGGCACCGCGCTTGGCGCTTGCGCAGAAACCAGCTGCGTTGCCGCCAGCAAAACCGCACACAACCACATTGTCTTGTTCACTTGATCTCCTACCCCTTTGGGCTTAACCCGAATTTTCTTTTTGACTTCGAAAATGCCCAGCATAGTACATCCGTTTTTCTTCCTGCGCGTGCGTTGCTTGAACCGAGTTCCATCTTGGCCGCCCTCAAAGGCGATCGGCAACCATCACGACCGAGATGACCGCAGATTCCAGCCCGCTTTTGCAACACCTCTCCAATCGTCTGCAGCGCATTTTATATTCGCGTCCGCATGCGTAACCACTGATCCCCACGGACAAAGAGCTTGAGGAGAACAATCTTATCTTATGGTCCCACCAAGGCAGGCCCAAGTACTCTTTCTGGACCACCGCCAAGGCCCATATCTTCTGGGAGTTCCCTCGCGTAGTCCTCCCTGTGATGGCACTCAAAGGAAGCTGGAGTGAATAGCTCCGGTTGCGTGCCCGCGTAGTGCAACTGCACGATTATCTATACCCTCGCCAGCATCAGTCGTGATGCTCGCGCAGGCTTAATCCGTACTCAGCCTGCGGGTTAGGGGCGTGTGCACAGGACCAGTTAAGTCGAAAAAAACCGGCCCAACTGTTTGATCATAGGGCGCTTACGCGCGAATCAAGGTCCAAGCAGATTTATTTTTGCCTTACCATCCAGTTGAGCGGTTTGAATGCACCGTTTCGCAATCGAGGACAGCAGATTTGCGTACTCGGCTTTGACGTACCTACAAGGGGTATCTCTTGGATTGTATTGAACAGGAACTGGGAGGTATGCTCGCGGCCAACGGAGAATTATAAGGGGAATTCCGGTTGAGGCAGGAAAGACCACGCCGCCTTAAAGCGTTACCCGCCACGAGGGAGGAATTCAAATGAATCGGAAGAGGGCTCTGCTCGCAACGTACGTCTTGGTCTGCTTTGCAGGCTCGGTCTTAGGCCAAAGCCTGCCCAAGTCCAAACGGCCGGGGCATGTTGGCTTCTCATCAGAACGGCTTGCTCGCATCACCAAGCTCTTTCAAAGCGACATTGATAAGGGAGCAATTCCTGGGGCGACCGTGCTGGTGACTCGCGAAGGCAAGTTAGTCTATCTCCAAGCTCTCGGTTATCAGGACCGCGAGAAGAGCATCCCCATGAAGCCCGACGCGATCTTCCGCATCGCTTCAATGACAAAACCCATTACGAGCGCGGCGGTCATGATGCTGGCGGAGGAAGGCAAGATCGACCTCCTCGCTCCGGTGTCTCAATACCTCCCCGAATTTAAAGACGTCAAGTTTGGCGTCGAGAAGATTGACCCCAGCACGGGCAAACCAGCTCTATCACTTGAGGATCTGCAGCGCCCGATGACGGTGCAGGATTTGCTTCGACATACGTCC
>QHZC01000180.1:0-1989 GCA_003224515.1 Acidobacteriota bacterium | reverse complement strand
CAATCTGTTCGATAACAACCAGACGTTGGCGGAGTTCGTGACCAAGTTGTCGAAGTTGCCGCTCGCTCATCAGCCCGGCATGGTGTGGGAATACGGCATGTCGACCGACGTGTTAGGGCGGATCGTCGAAGGGGTTTCCGGAATGCCACTCGACCGGTTCGTCGAAGACCGCATCACCAAGCCCCTCGGCATGCATGACACGGCTTTCTACTTGAGTGCCGCACAAGCTCCACGGGTTGCCGAGCCGCAAGTGGATCCCGCCACCGGCAAACGGCCTGGCGTAAGCAGTGTTGAGAATCTGACGAAAGAGAAGCAGGAGTGGTTTTCCGGTGGCGGTGGCCTGCTCTCGACGGCGCCTGATTATGCAAGGTTCTGCCAGATGCTCCTGAACGGGGGCGAACTCAATGGCGTTCGCCTTTTGTCACCGAAGACCATTGCTGTGATGACTTCGGACCAGCTCCCGCCGGGCATCATGCGCTCCGGATTTGAAGACCTGGCCCCGACGCTGGAGATGGGACAAAGTTTCGGGCTCGGGTTCGCTGTCCGAACCGACGCGGGTCATAACCCGCTCTCCGGCTCGGTCGGCGATTACTTCTGGGCGGGTGCCTACGGCACTTACTTCTGGATAGATCCGCAAGCAAAGATGTTCGCCGTGATGATGGTTCAGATGCCCTTCCCACAGTCAGGCTACTATCGGCGCGCTTTTCGCGAGTTGGTCTATGGGGCCTTGCTCCCCTGAGCGGGAAGACTCTACTCAATTCCGATCGCATCACGCTCATTGCCATCGAACTATTGGTCGCGGTGAACCCTTTTCGAGGTCTCCCCCCGACGCCGCTAAAGTGAACGCGAAGTTTTGGGTAACTGAGCGACTTATCGAAAGCAATCGCAAATGGGCAACCAGAAACAGCATACTGCCCGATAAACGCGCGGTTACCGAGCTCGAGTGGAACCACCTTCAAAACCGGCCGGGGAGATTTCCGGTTTCGCGACTTTTATCGGGAGTTACGTCGCGCCATTGGTGTCGTTCGATAAAACAACGGGCGGCGGACTGAGAGCCCGAAGCAAGTCGGCATTGATGTTGGCTTGGAGTCTTCGCCGTAGAAGACTTGCCTGTCAAAGGTTTGGCAGGTGGTTTGCTCGCCAAATCAGTACATGATGCAAAAATTCAGTCTTCTGCGCACGAAGTCCAAAACGCGCGAATAGTGAGTGGTTAGGTATATCGATTAATTATTCAGCGAAGCTGACGCATGAAGTTAAACCACGATAATATTGATCTGGCAGTGACCATCGAGCTGATTGGAGAATGGTGGAATTCCAGACAACTACTAGCAACGGGGATTCCCACCACAAACGGACTCAGTGATTTTACACTGTCCACTTGGTTTTTTGGAGGAGGGTGCATGCGGGCAGTAGTGACGGGCGGGGCGGGGTTTCTGGGATCGAATCTGTGCGACAAGCTGCTCGCCGAAGGGTGGGAGGTGCTGGCGGTGGACAATTTCCTTACCGGCGCCAAGGGCAACCTGAGCCATCTGGCGAAGAACAACAAGTTCAAGTTCCAGAAGGCGAACGTGAGCAAGCCGCTGAAAGTGGCGGGAAAAGTGGCTTACGTGCTGCACTTCGCTTCGCCGGCCAGCCCTCCCGACTATTTGAAGCATCCCATCGACACCATGATGGTGGGCTCGGTTGGCACGCAGAATGCCTTGGAACTGGCGCTGGCGAAGAACGCCAAGTTTTTTCTGGCTTCCACGAGCGAATGCTACGGAGATCCGGAGGTTTCTCCGCAATCCGAAGACTACTGGGGACACCTCAATCCCATCGGGCCGCGCGGCGTCTACGATGAAGCGAAACGCTTTTCCGAAGCCATGACTATGGCTTGCCACCGCTACCACAAGGTGGACACGCATATCGTACGAATCTTCAACACCTATGGGCCGCGGATGCGTTTGAATGACGGTCGCGCGCTGCCCAACTTTGTGTATCAGGCGCTGA
>QHZC01000705.1 GCA_003224515.1 Acidobacteriota bacterium | reverse complement strand
CTCTGGTAGCGGTTGGCCTTTACGGCCTCATGGCTTTCTCAGTTGCGCAGCGTACGCGTGAAATCGGTATCCGCGTGGCTCTTGGCGCAGAGCGCAAGCAGATCCTGAGTATCGTCGCTTGGCAGGGAATGAGGATTGTATTCATTGGCGTCGCACTCGGTCTGCCTGCCTCATTGCTCTTGACTCACCTGATGGCAGGCATGCTCTATAACGTTCACCCGGACGACCCGCTTTCATTCGCGACCGTGACGTTCGTTCTCGGTATGGTAACTCTGCTCGCATGCTACATCCCGGCGCGGCGTGCAACGTGTGTCGATCCGCTGGTGGCCTTGCGTTACGAGTAGTAGAAGCTTATCGGATGGATTGCGATCGCTGTTCCGCAAGGAACAGGTCAGCCACGAGTTGGACGAAGAATTAAACGGCTTCCTCGAGATGGCGGCCGAAGAAAAGATGAAACTGGGGATGAGCCGCAAGGATGCACTTCGCGCTGTGCGATTGGAGCGGGGGAGTCTCGAAGTTACGAAAAAAGTCGTCCGCTCTGCCGGCTGGGAATTTCTCGTTGAAAGCCTACTTGGGGACACGCGCCACGCGCTCCGACGCCTGCGGCGGGTGCCAGCATTCACTATCGCGACGGTGCTGACGCTGGCGCTCGGCATCGGCGCGACTACTTCGATTTTTACCCTGGTACATGCCGTTTTGCTGAAGTCGCTTCCGGTAGCCAATCCCGACGAATTATACCGTCTGGGGAAAGAATCGCGTTGCTGCTACCAGGGCGGGTACAGTCAAGAAAAGGAGTTCTCCCTTGTCTCCTACGATTTGTACAAATACCTCCGTGACAATACCAAGGGTTTTGCGGAGTTAGCGGCCTTCCCGGCGTTTGAGCCGCTGTTCGGTGTCCGGCGCGCGGGCAATTCGGAGGCAGCGCAAAGCTATCCAGGCGAGTTCGTCTCGGGGAATTACTTCACCATGTTCGGCATAAGAGCGCATGTGGGACGCGTGCTTACGCCTGCCGACGATCAAGTCGGCGCTCCCGCAGTCGCGGTGATGAACTATCGCTTATGGACGGAAAAATACGGATCAGATCCGTCCGTGATCGGCAGTGTCTTAAATCTCAATGACAAGCCATTTACAGTAGTGGGAATCACTCCGCCAGCTTTCTTTGGCGACTCTCTTCGAAACACTCCGCCCGATTTCTTCCTACCGCTGAACACCGAACCGTTTGTCCAGACTGATGCCGATCTAAACAAGGTCGATATCTATAGAGGCTGAAATGCGCGTGGAACTCAAGCAGTGGCTGCGCTCGCACTGGGGTGAGATGAGCGCCAACGATCGCGCGAAGTTCCCAAATCAAACGTTGTACCTGAGCTCTGGCGGCGGCGGAATCACGAGCATGCGCGAGCAATACGAGCACTGGCTTCTGATTCTGATGACGGTTTCAGGATTTGTGCTGCTGATCGTCTGCGCCAATGTGGCCAACCTGATGCTGGTTCGCGGCATGGAGCGCCGGCGGCAAATATCGCTGAGCATGGCGCTGGGTGCCCAGACTTCGCGAGTTGTGAGGCAGCCCCTCATCGAAAGTATTTTGCTGTCGCTCTTTGGCGGCGCAACAGGTCTGGTGGTCGCATTTGCGGGCACACGCCTAATCCTTCATTTCGCATTCCCCTCCTTTTCTGGTTTCGCCAGCGTACCCATCAGCGCCTCGCCCTCCCTGCCAGTCCTGCTGTTCGCATTTGTCACCTCGCTGTTGACCGGAGTTGCCTTCGGCATCGCTCCCGCATGGATGGCCACACGAGTCGATCCGATTGAGGCGCTTCGCGTTGCGAGCCGTTCCAGCGATCGCAGCGGCTCCTTCCCAAGAAAGACACTCGTAGTATTGCAGGCCGCGCTCTCACTTGTCTTGCTATCAGCATCAGGACTGCTTACGAGCGCTTTGCAGAAATTGGAGAACCAAGATTTCGGATTTGACCAGGACCGGCGCATCGTGGCGAACATCAATCCACGGCTTGCCGGATACCGGACCAACCAACTCTCGTCACTCTATCGGCGCATTCACGATTCGATAGCAAGCATTCCGGGCGTATCTTCCGTCGCTCTTTGCCAATACTCACCACTGAGCGGAGGTGCTTGGGGCAGCGGCGTTTGGGTGGATGGACATCACCCTCCCGGGCCTATGGATGACAACTCCGCTTCGTGGGATCGAGTTACAGCGGGGTACTTTGATGTCATCGGAACCCCTATCATCAAAGGGCGCGGCCTCTCGGAACAGGATACCGCCACTTCGCGAAACGTAGCAGTCATCAATGAGGCGTTTGCGCGGAAGTTTTTCAATAACGAAGACCCGATTGGCAAGCACTTCGGCCGGAAGCCGGGAGCAAGCCGTGAATTCGAAGTTGTGGGTATGGCTAAGGATGCGCGCTATGTGACATTCAATCTCGGCCAGCCCAGCGGTCCGTTCTTCTTTTTGCCTGAAGCGCAGGCCGAATACTCGCAGGGCAATCTGGGCTCACTTTTCCTCCATGACATTGTCATTTTGACGAGGCCGCGAGCTAGCCTGTCGATCGCGCAGGTGCGCCAAGCCATGGCTTCGGTGGATCCCAATTTGCCGATCATTTCGATTCGGACTCTGAGAGACCAAGTAGCTACTCAGTTCATCCAGCAGCGACTCATCGCACGCCTCACTTCATTCTTCGGAGTGCTTTCCTTAGTTTTGGCTTCGATTGGGCTGTATGGAGTTACTGCCTATAATGCTGGACGCCGGATCAACGAGGTAGGCGTGCGTATCGCTTTGGGGGCGAAGCGACGAAGCGTGGTCGCACTCATTTTGCGAGGGGCCTTCGCCCTGATCGCCTGCGGGCTCATGTTGGGTCTAGCGCTGGCTTTTGCCGCGGGGCCAGTCTTGAAAGGCCAGCTTTACGGATTCAACCCCTACGATCCGATGGTCATTGCAATCGCAGCCGTCGTTCTCGCGCTATCCGCCCTGATCGCCACACTGATTCCAGCCTTGCGGGCGTCTTCCATCTCCCCAGCCAAAGCGCTGCGCAGCGAGTAGCGCAAATCTCGCCAGCACGTCTCACAGAAAGGATTCCCAGCCGGCAGAGCGGACGACTTCCTTTGTAACTTCGAGACTTCCCCTCTCCAAGCGGACAGCGCGAAGAGCGTCTTTGCGGGTCATCCCCTGCTTCATCTTTTCTTCGGCTGCCATCTCCAGGAAGCCGTTTAATTCTTCGTCCAACTCGTGGCTGACCCGTTCCTTTCGGAACAGTGATCGCAATCCGTCCAATAGGCTTCGCAACAGTGACATGCGCCCTCATTCGTAACGCAAGGCCACGATGGGATCAACGCGCGTGGCGCGACGTGCCGGGATAAAGGATGCCAGCAGGGCAACCCCGCACAGCAGGACCGCGACTAACCCGAATGTGAATGCGTCCGTGGGCTTCACGCCGTAAAGGAACCCTGCAAGAAGCCGAGTGAGGCCGACCGCGGCAACGATTCCGAGACCAAGCCCGGTGAATGTCATTCGCAGTCCGTTCGTCACAACTAAACGCAGGACCTCACTACGGTTTGCGCCCAAAGCCAGTCGGATACCGATTTCGTGCGTTCGCTGCGCGACAAGATAGGACAGCACGCCATAGAGCCCGACTGCTCCCAATGCAAGGGCCAGCGCGGCAAAGAGAGTAAGGAGTAGCATGTTAAATCGCTGTTGTGCGATGGATGCGCTCAAAACATCCTCCATCGTTCGGAAATTATCCGCCGCCTCCTGCGTGGCGACAGATAACAGTTCTCGCTGCACGGCCCTTGCGAGTGTACGCGGGTCGCCGGTGGTTCGTACGACCCAGACCAACGGTATTCCCTGATTGATTGCCGCCGTCAGGCCGTCCTGTACTTGAGCTGCAGGGACGAAGAATGTCGGGGGTCCCTGCCGAACCAGACCATATTCCTTGGTATTGCCTACGATGCCCACGATCTCGCGTGGACGATCAGCCAGGCCCAAAGCCTCGGCACCTGCTCCGATGATAATGTGCTGCCCGAGCGGGTCCTGAACTGGAAAAAATCGTTCGGCGAACGCCTGGTTGATAAGCACCACGGGCGCTCCGGAGGCATTATCTCGGTCTGTGAGGCCCCGTCCTCTCAACACCGGGATACGCATGACCTGCAAGTAGTGCGGAGTGATGGCGCGCCACTCTGTGCTTCCACTGGGGTCACCACCCGAGGGATTTTCCTCAATCGCAAAATTCATTTCTACGCCCTGCTCAAAGGGCAAATTCGAGACCGCCGCGGCTGTCTCGATTCCCGCTAAAGATTCCAGACGGGGCAAAGCTTTGTCTTCCAGCAGGGCAACCGCTGCGGTCTTGTTGTATTGTTGATTGTCCAAAGTCATTTGCGCCGTGAGCACATGGCTGGCGTCAAAGCCAGGGCTCTCGTGCTGCAGCCGCCAGAACGTCTGAATCAGGAGTCCGGCTCCCACAAGCAAAACGGCAGAGAGGCTGACCTCGCCGACAACTAGGAGCCGCTGCAGTCGCGTCACTCCCCGACTGGCGCTGGTGCGGCCGGTGCTTTCGTACAAAGCGTTTCGAAGTTCAGTCTTGGTCCCCTGTATAGCTGGCGCCAGACCGAAGAGAATCCCAGTAACCAGAGCGGCTATGAAGATGAATAGCCAAACATGCCAATCTATCCGGACCTCTCCAAACCGTGGCAAGCCTTGGGGAGCCAGTTTCAAGAGTAAGGGCAAGCCAGCGGTGGCCGCAGCCAAGCCCAATCCGCCTCCTGTGAAGGTTAGGAGCGCGCTTTCTATCAAAAGCTGGCGAGTCAAACGCAAACGGTCTGCGCCCAAAGCCAGTCGGACGGCCATTTCTTTGCGCCTGACAGTGGAACGGCTGAGCAGAAGATTCGCGAGATTTGCGCAAGCGATTAGTAGCACAAAGCCC
>QHZC01000704.1 GCA_003224515.1 Acidobacteriota bacterium | reverse complement strand
ATATAAAACCCCCGCCCCGATTTCCGCCCCAGCCATCCCGCCGCCACATATTTCTTCAGCAGCGGGCAGGCGCGATACTTCGGATCACCCAAGCCGTCCTCGAGGACGTGCATGACATCCACGCAAACATCCAGCCCGATAAAATCCGCCAGCTCCAACGGCCCCATCGGATGATTCATCCCCAACTTCATCACCGCATCGACAGCTTCCGCCGTTGCCACCCCTTCCATAACGCAGTAAACAGCCTCGTTGATCAGCGGCATCAGCACGCGGTTCGAAACGAACCCCGGCGCATCGTTCACCGCCACCGGCTTTTTCTCCAGCTTCTCGGCCAGCTTCATGGTCGTTTCAAACGTCGCGTCGCTCGTCTGCAGCGCCCGAATCACTTCCACCAGCACCATCACTGGCACCGGATTCATAAAGTGCATCCCTACAAAACGGTCCGGCCGCTTCGTCAGCGCCGCTAGCGTGGTCACGGAAATCGACGACGTATTGCTAGCGATGATGACCTCGGGGGGGAGAATTTCGTCCGCTTCGCCAAGCACCGGGCGCTTGATCTCGATTTTCTCCGGCACCGCTTCAACGACGAAATCTGCCGCCGCAATGGCGGTTATATCCGTCACCGGCTGCAACCGCCCAAGAACGGTGCCCTTCTCCGCCTCCGCGATCTTGCCCTTCTTGATCTCCCGATCGAGATTCTTCCTAATCGTCTCCATTCCGCGCTCAAGAAATCGCTGCTCCACGTCGCGCAAAATCACTTTATATCCCGAGCGCGCGAACACATGCGCGATGCCATTCCCCATCGTCCCCGCGCCCAGCACGGCGACGGTCTTAACCTCAGCAATGTTCAAGAAGCCTCCCCCCGGAGAACACCAGAGGCAACGGAAACACAGGACATGCAGAAACGTCAAGCGGCGGTGAGCTTTTCCCGCTTCCTGGAGATGTCTTTCGAAGGAACTGCCAAGGCCAGCCACGCGGCCAGGGTGGCGAACTTTTCATCCTGCGACCAAGGAGCGCCAAGAGCTCGGCCAAGCTCGGTAACTCGGCCCATCAGATCAGCGCTCTTGAGGCCGAGAACCTGCCCGGCGCGGTTCAAGAGTTCTCGCTCCTTGATTTTGAAATCCTGGAGGCCGCAACGAATGCTCGCGTGGAGAAGCGCCTCTCGGAAAAGCTCACCATCCGCCGCATGAATCAGCGCGTGAGACGCAAGAATCCTGTCCAGCGCAGGGAGCGGTCTTCCTGACGCGAGAACCAATCCACAGCTCTTCATGGCAATGCCCTGTTTTTGCAGGTCGCTTTGCAGTCCATGAATCGCGCGATGAGCCAGCCGCCTGGCCTCATCCCGGACTCGTTCAATGAAATCGCGCCCCTGGCCCACCAGCATTTTTTCTGCGGTGTGATACGGCTGCCGGAATTCGTAGCTGAACGTTTCCACAAGGTGGACGCGTTGCCGCGCCAGAACTACGGGCGAGTCTTTTACCAAACACACGGCCACAAGGGCGGTCCACCCCGAATGCGCGCGAAAGCCGACCGCTGCTTGTTTCGAATAAGCCACTGTGAAAACCTATCCAGGCGGCGCGCCCTCCACAACTTCCCGCACAATCTCCCGCGCCCGCTTTTCATTCGCCGCGGAAACGTAAATTCTCGTTTGCTCGCCGGGATTTTCCAGATGGATTGGAATTTCGTTTTCCTGCATCGCGGCGGTTAGAAATTGCGCGATCCGCTCGTCGTGGCCATTCCAAATTTCCACCGCTGGATTCGTTTCGGTAACCACCACGAGGGGCGGCTCTCCTCCGGCCACCTCGTCCTGTGCGGGAATTTCAAGGTCCGCGGGCTCTTCATCCAGCAGCTTTTCAAGCACCTCTTGTGCGATGGCGAGATCGCTGGAAAGCACCGCCACTTCGAATCCGAAGCGCGGTTTCCAGTCGATCGGAAGCGGATCGGCCGTCGGCGCGACTTCATCATCCCCAAGAGTCTTGTCGGCGAACGGAATCTCCGCCGCTTCCAGTTCTTGGAGCAACGCTGCGTGCACCGCGGGATTCTCCCCGGCCCACACCAGGACCAAAGAACCTTGCGGGATTGCTTTCGACGACATGGCTTCCTCCGCTCGGCCGCAGAGTTCGACGCGGCATGCCCGGCCCGGCGCGATCTCCAGTTCCTCTTGCCAAGCACCAAAAAAACGGCAGAACCGCACGCTGAGTCTACTACGTCTTCCGACGCCTCTCTATTCTGTCTGGCATCCGCTTCGATCCTCCTGCTTCGCTCACCCAATCTTCATTTTGGTGCCGCGCCTTCCACGATCTCTCTCACAATTTCGCGCGCCTGCATTTCGTCTGGGGGCAGAACGAAAATTGTGCTTTTCCCTTCCCCGCTTTCGAAGCGCGCATGAATCCGATTTTCCCGCAGGGCCATCGCGATCATTTCTCCGGGATAAGATTGCTCGCTCGACCACACTCGCAGCGTGGCCTCTTGCGGATTCCAATTCACTGGATCCCACCGAGTTTGCCGGTTCTCGGATGAATCGTCCCCAGCGAGCTCTTCAGGAGCAGGCGCCGCATCACGGTGGGATTCTTCTCTCCCGCTGAGCGCTGCCGGTAGAAAGCCCTTGGCCAAAGGTTGCCAGGGGAAAGCGCCGTGAAGGCCCGCCAAGTAGTCCCCTCCGTAAGGCAGAAGGCGAGCCGCGTCCGGCTCTTCTTCCTCCGTTCCATAGGCATCCTTGATCGCGGCTTCGGCCTTTTCGAATTGCGAGAACGGAATCCCGATCTCAAAGGCGCTCTTGGTATTCAGGTTGAAGAGATGATCCTGGCGCCGGATGGTCTTGTGGCGGATGCCTTCCTCGTTGAGCAGCTCCCTGATCTCGGCGTGTATGCGCGGATCGTCACCCTGCCAAAAGGAGCAGAAAGGGTCCTCCGGATTTTCAGCCTGCGCGCCTCCTTCGCCCCACGCGCCCAATTCCGTCGCGCCTGCGGGAGGCTCATACACGAGAATGATGTCGCAATCGGCGCATCGCGTGAAGCCTTGCCGGTATTCAGCTTGGCATAGCGGGCAGAACATGCTGAGCCCCAAGTCTACTACAACGATCTCATCTCTAAGCCATTGGTTTTATTGAGCTTGTTAGCGCCTCACTTCCCTGAGTCTTTTTGGCGTGCTGGCGCGTATACCGTTTAGAATGAGCCCGACGACTTCATGTTTGCTGCCAGATCGGTCGAGTTTCTTCAGCACCCCGGGCACGCCGGGGCCAACCCTGTTCTTCTCCACGCTAATGAGCGATGAGAGAAAGGCCATCGCCCGCGGCTTGCAGCGGCGCGACCCCGACCTGCTCGATCACCTGATCGAGCAGTATCAATACCGCCTGTTCCGCTACCTGGCCTACCTCACGGGAAACAAAGAGCGCGCCGAGGACTTTTTCCAGGAAACCTGGATCCGCGTCCTCGAGCGCGGCCACCAATACGATGGCAAGTCGAAATTCGAAGCCTGGCTCTTCGCCATCGCTCGGCATTTGGTCATCGACTGGCAGCGGTCAAAGAAACCCCAAAGCCTCGATACGCTCACCGATCCGGCTCAGGATCATGCCCTGCAACTGGTGAACGAAAATCAGCTCTCGCCTCTCGACCAGGTCCTCAGCCAGGAGACGGAAGAAAACTTCCAGGCCTCTCTCGAGAAAATCCCCGCGATCTATCGCGAGGTGCTGGTCCTACGATTCCAGGAAGAATTGCAGATTGAGGAGATGGCTGGGGTGCTCAGCATTCCCCTTTCCACGGTGAAGTCTCGCCTGTATCGCGGGCTCCAAGCACTTCGCGGGGCGCTCCAGGGAGGTGTTGCATGATGAATGACAATGCCCACGAGCGCGCAACGCAACTGATTGCTCAGGCACGCATTGAAGGGATGCCGGATACCGACCGCGCCTGGCTCCGTGCGCACCTGGAAGATTGTGACTTTTGCGCCGAGCATGCGCGTCGGACCGATCGGGCTTTGCGACTGCTAAGGACCGCGGCCGTGCCCCTGCCGGAGGGGATGGCCAGCCGCACACAGTTCCGCGTGCGCCTGCGCGCCCAGGAATTGCGCGAGCGTGAACCGAAGCGCCGGGCCCTGTGGCTGGCTTCGGGCGTGTCATGGATTTTTGGCGTTGCCAGCGCTCCCTTCGTATGGAACCTATTTCAATGGCTCGGTCAGCGCGCAGGTCTTCCGAAACTGGTCTGGGAAGTGGGCTTCGGCTTGTGGTGGACGATTCCCGCGCTCTTTGCCGCAGCGGTGCTGCTGATGGAGCATTCGCGGAAGGGCGAGCAGGCCGATTGGATCAATCAGGGAAGTTAACCGGAACGAGTGGAGAGAGAAGAAAAAGATGTCGGACTATCCGCAGCGCGTGACAGATTCATTCAACGAGAGGAAGCGCCTCATTCGTCTTCGGCGGAAAAAGGAAAACCTTCGCTTCTGGGAAGAGTTCCGCATTATCCCGCGCTGGCTGATGGCCCTGGTGGCCATTCTCTACGTACTTGCGCTGGTGATCGCAATCACCGTGAATCTGGCGGCGAGCCGCAACGGAAATGACATGTTCCCGCCGGACCTGCGGGACAATCCGGCGCTCGCATCTCTAGCGTTGGCAGGACTCGTCACCGCAGCAAGTCTTGGCCTCGCGATCATGATTTTCTTCCTCGCCTACGTCAACCGTGACGCCTCACGCCGCGGAATGAGCGCTGCTCTGTGGACCATTCTGGTAATTATTCTGCTTCCCGCGTGGGGTTTCATCGGTTTTGTGATTTACTTTCTGATGCGCGAGCCGCTGCCCTATCCCTGTCCGCAATGCGGAAATACGGTGGGCGCGCGGTTCAACTTCTGCCCCAACTGCAAATGCAACCTGCACCCCTCCTGCTCGCAGTGCAAGCGCGAGGTCGCGGAAACCGATAAGTTCTGCCCCAACTGCGGAAATGACCTGAAGATGTCCTCGAGCGCAGTTGAAATTTCGGCCCAACGCTCAGTGGAGTGACGCCGCGAACACTCGGAGGTCACACGGTTCTTCAGCGAATTCCAAAGGTGCTATCCTCAGTCTCGTTATTGTCGTCGAGAGAATAGAATGAGGAGCGGGCGCGGTCCTTTGCACCTATTTGTAGGCCACTCGCCGGTTCCTCACCTCCCTCTATTCTCGGCCGCCAGGCAGACCGGCGAGACTCGGTT
>QHZC01000019.1 GCA_003224515.1 Acidobacteriota bacterium | reverse complement strand
GAGCAGGCCCCGAAACCGACAATGCAGGAGCCGACCCGCCCCGGTTCGTGGGAAGGCCGAAGCGGATGGAATCGTACGAGCGAACAAATTCCATGCGACCTGCCGGGGTATTGGCGACGGCATGTAGGCAATGGGGACCAGGCGCAACACGGGAAGTCCCAGCGGTGATTGCAGTATGGATCAACTAGCAACTCGTGAGAGATAGGCCGGGCTGACTGGGATGGCGGAGAGGCTCGTTGTACCGATGAAGCCGGGTAACTCCGGTGGAGGGAAGGAGCCTCAGTTGAAAGGAAACGCAAGAAACGACAAAGGACCGAGGGATTGGAGATGAGCCTAACAACTCCACTTAGCGTTCAGAAGTTGCAGACGGCGTTGCACGACAAAGCGAAGGGATCGCCCAACTTTCGCTTCTACGCTCTGTACGACAAGGTGTACCGAGAAGACGTGATGGCAGTCGCCTATGACTGTTGCAAAGCGAATCGCGGAGCAGCAGGCGTAGACGGGGCCGGAACGCCTGCGCCAGGAGCCGTGAAGGCGGTTCCGGCGTTGACTCTGGACAAAGCGCAGGTTTTGATCGCCAAAGGTGTGCCTGCCAAGCGGAACGTGGAAGTCACTGCACGCGGAAAGATTGGAAGGATCGATCGAATCCATGGCGATTTTGTTTTTCCGGATACGAATGCGCATTTCCTGGGCGAGAAGCCGCAGCATGTGTACTCCGTACGCTTCTCCGCCCGCGAATTATGGGGCTTGGAGGCATCGGCAAAAGATTCCGTGTATTTGGATTTATGGGATGACTACCTTGATGCAGCATGAACTGATTCGCGAAAGTGAAAAGCTGGCGAGCTTGCCGCAGCTTCCCCGCGATGAAGGCGGCCCCGTTTTCGCACAGCCCTGGCAGGCGCAGGCGTTCGCGCTGGCAGTGAAGCTTTCCGAGCAGGGGCATTTCACGTGGAAGGAGTGGGCCGCTGTGTTAGCGGAAGAGCTGAAGTGCAGTGCCGATCGCGGCGAGCCTGACGACGGCTCGCGGTATTACGAACACTGGCTCGCCGCACTCGAGCGCCTCGTTACCTCTAAAGGGTTGAGCGATCCAGCCTCGCTCCTAGCTCGCAAGGAAGCCTGGGCGGATGCGTACCGGCACACTCCGCATGGCAAGCCCGTGGAATTAGCGGCCGCAGCCCCAAAGCGACAGTGAACCGCCCGCCGAAACGTCCGGAATCAGTGCGGGCCCGGAGCAAACAAGCGAGAGGACGAGCGCGCCCAGACTCGAATTGCGATCACCATCACGAATAATGTGAGTCCCAAAGGCAGCGCGAAGCGATCAAGGTTCATACTGGCTAATTCAGCTCCCCCAAGGCCCAACGAGAAGATCACTACGAGAATACCCAAGAGACGTGAGGCAGCTTTGGCGTTCACGTGACCGACTGCAGCCAGTTGCTGGGTAGAGGCCGCCAGATAGCCGTCCAGACCGTCGACTAACACCATTCCGCACGAAAAAAATGTTCCGAGCAGCCAGGCGTTGGTCTGTCCAGCGAGAATCAATGCCGAAAATTGCGAGGCGGTTTCAAAGCCTGCGGCAAGCAACATGCCTAGCAGGAACGGCTGAGCAACAATCGGGCGCTTGACCGTCGCGGGTATCTGGGAAGTGAAAAAGAGACGCCACAGATTCGCCCCGCCGATGAGGATCAGAGTCCACGGACCGATGAATGCAAATCGGGACGCAATAACATGCCCGATACCGGCTGCCAGTAGGGTGACAAGAAATCCGTGGCCGAGAGCAAAAAATATTCCATTGGTTGGGCGTGGGCGAATGCGTGTCAAACCATCGATGGCTGCGAGATGGTCCGGGTCTGTGCCGTGTCGCATGCCGAGGGCTAGTCCGACAATGAGAGTTGCGTTCAACGTGAGCCTCATGAGCCCTAACGACGCACCAGATCAGAGATTTTACGATCGAAGGTGCATGGAGCAACATTCCTCGCTCGAGATACACGGTCACTCGAGGTCACCGGACAATAAGCTGAGGGTGGAAATGTGTTCGTCTACTCCCGCGACGATTGTGCCGAGTGACGGCAACCCGGAAATTGTCGGCTCCGTCCGTCGGATCAATACCGGGAAACGCCCATGGAGCCATGCATCTCCCGGAACCCATCTGACCCTGGAATTGTGGCGCTATGCGAGAGTTGACCCAGACCTGCTAACTCTTGCCCTAGGAGTAGGAGCCAATGTTGTCCGGTGAAACACTGGGGCAGCCGTCCACGTATATATCCCCAAGAAGAGCTCATGTCCTATTCGCCCATACTGGTTGTGCATATTTGCGCTGGGAGCTTGGGGTTGCTGTCCGGGACCGCGGCAATGTCCTTCCGCAAAGGTTCCCCCCGCCATGTGCTGGCGGGAAAGGTGTTTGTCGCATCCATGCTCACCATGGCCGTCGGCGCGGTGTACCTTGCAATTACGAGGCATCAACCAAATAACATCGGCGGCGGGATTCTAACCTTTTATCTGATCGGAACGGCATGGCTAACCGCCAGGCGCAGAGACGGGGAAATGAGCCGTTTTGATTGGGTTGCGCTACTGATTCCCATGGCGAATGGCATTCTTGGGTGGATGAATGGTCTAGATGCGCTGCGTAGCGCGACGGGTTCAAAGTATGGAGTCCCTGCCGGGATGCACCTTCTCATTGGAACCGTGTGTGTGCTGGCTGCCGCGGGGGACGTTCGCATGCTGGTGCGCGGCGGCGTTTTTGGAGCAAAGCGCATCGCGCGGCATCTCTGGCGGATGTGCTTTGGGCTGTTTATTGCAGCAGGATCTTTTTTCTTCGGACCCTCAAACCGCCCACTGAGATTGCTTTCGACAGTGGGGCTCGGAAAATATCTATCCCCGGCTTTATTCAGCACAAGCTTGTATTTGATTCTCACGATACTTCCGCTGATTTTGCTGATTTTCTGGCTAGTCCGAGTCCGCTTCACAAATGCATACAAGGAAAAGTCGATGCCACTTGCACCCACAAGTCCTGATTAACGCTAGCGCTTTACCGGATGCGCGTTCTCGGTAAGGAGTGAACGGAGGCGGGGAGCTCTGCGCGCGTCCGGTAAAGCCGTTTGG
>QHZC01000703.1 GCA_003224515.1 Acidobacteriota bacterium | reverse complement strand
CCATTTGTGCGTATAGCTTGATGTTGGCTATGGGGGGAATACCGGCCGCGTCATCGAGAAGCATGGGAATGTTATATTTTTTTGCTACGGCGTTTTCTGTCTGCAAGTCGGATCCCAGATCAGTAGTGTAGATCATCGCTGTGTTCTGGTTGATCGCGTTAGCCAGTTCCTCGGCTGTCCCTACCAGAACCAGCTTGGCGCCCGTCAGCCTCAGAGCATTGTCAAATGCACTCCTGCCGCCCACCATGATGACTTCATGCTTCAGTCCGGTAGTGTCGGGAAGCTGCCAGATATATTTTGGATCGCTCCCGGCCATGCATGCAGCCGCAGCGGACGCCATCGCGCCAGCCGCCCCGGAAGTGACCATGCCAGCTTCGGCACCGGTCAATTCAGCGAGACGCCGGCTTGCCGCATGTTGCAATTCGAACATGTTGACGAAGTATCCGGAAGCCTCTCGCTGCGCCGCCTGCACTTCGGGAAATTCCAATGAGCCGCTCAAATATGTCCAGGTGCCCCGGCAATTAATGACGGTCTTTACCCCGAGACGCGTGTAGATGTTCTGGCGTGGGTCTTTGCCGAGCGCAGTGGCAGCACTTGCGAGCACGTTTTTAGCGGCAATCTGGCCCAGCAGCGGCGCTGCTGCGGCTAAGCGAATAAAACCCCTACGGCTGAAATCAGGCAAGAACGACATTCAAGAACCTCCGTGTGGCGGAAAGGCCAAAAGGTCTTGCAAAGTTCGATGGAGCTAGTCATCCAGTGCAAAAGAATCCGCCCGCTTCCTTAGTCACTCGAATTGCGCTTGCAGACGCCCAGCGGAGTGACCACTCAACGAGTTTGGAAATCGCCGAGCATTTGGCCTTTTATCACAAATTTCTTGACGTGTAGCAACTTATTTCGTTTCATTACCAATGGTTCTGCAATGGGCTCTTTGCGGTGGGGAGAGTGCGGCTGGCCAGCGAAGAGGTGAAAGGCCATTGCGTGCAGAGCGTGCGGGATGCCATATCCATTCTAAGGCTCGAAAAGAAAATAAGGCGAAAAGCGATCCCCAATGAAAAAGGCCAAGTTTCTGTGGCGTTTGGCGGCGATACTCACGCTTTATCCGGCGACATTTGTTCACTTCGGCGCTTACGCGCAGCAGAAGCCCGAAGCGACGGCAGCCTCCAGTTGCCTTGTTGAGCAAATCAACTATATGGGATGGCAAGCGCAGCAGGTCGCCAATCCATGGCTAAAACTAATTTTTGTGCCGCAGAACGGCGGCAGGCTGATGCAAGTCATCTTCGATGGCCATCCGTTTTTGTTCGTGAATCCCCGGTATGCCGGAAAACATCTTCCCCCCTCCAACGGCGAATGGTTTAACTATGGCGGCGACAAGCTGTGGGTGCTCCCGGAGGGGAGCGAGGACGAGCAGCACTGGGCGGGCAATTCTGACTTGCTGGATGATGGTCCCTTTGAGTTTCAAATACTCTCCCAAGGGCAACGCTGCGAAATTTCCTTGACCGGGCCAGCCGACCCTCAGACTGGATTGCAGTTTACGAGAATCGTGAGGCTCGCCGCGGACTCGCCGCGCATCAACTTTCACGCGGTGATAAAGAATGCGAGCGGGCATCCCATTGAGTGGTCCGTGCAATCGGTCTCTCAGTACAATACGGCTGACGCAAAGGATTCTTTGCGCCACAATCAGAATTTCTGGGCGTTCAGCAGAACGAATTCATCGAGTAGCTATCTCAACCGGTATCATGTGAAATTCGGCCCCGCGGAGAATACCGCGGCGCAGGTCCGGGAGAACGGGCTCTTCGCCGTGCATTATGTTCCTCTCGCCGCAGAGTTGTGGCTTGATTCGAATGACGGGTGGCTGGCGACGGTGGATGGCGACAGCCGCTACGCGATGGTGGAGCGATTTCGGTACTACGACACGAAACAATACCCCGGAAAGGCCTCGGTCATATTCTGGACGAATGGTCCGCAACTGCGGCAACATCCTGATGGTACGACTACGTTTGAGTCCCCCGACAAAGAGCCGCCCGTTTTGTATATGGAGGCTGAACTTAACTCCCCGATGGTGCGGCTCGAGCCTCGTGAGTCATATAATTTCGACACGGAGTGGTTTCCAACACGGGCTGACAAGGACTTCCAAGGTGTGACGGACGCAGGCGTGATCCTCAAACCCCTTCATGCGGTGCAGGATGCTGGTGCCGGCAAGATCAGGCTTGTTGGGTCTTTTGGAGTTTTCTTTTCCGGTAAACTTGTCGTCCATTTCTATGAAGCTGGGGGCATGGCAATGGGGACGCAGCCGCTTTCGCAAGTCGACCCGAGGAATGCTGTTTTGTTGCAAACCACAGTGATCGATCCGGGCCGGGTAGGCAGGATTTCGCTGCACCTGGTGGATTCAAATGGGCTGGATCGCGGAGCACTGGGAGAAGTGCCTTTAGAAACTTCTACGGGAAATCAGTGACGCGAAGCTGCTGGTAAAAATGCTGGCTGCGGGGGCAATGTCCGCTTGCGTCTGATCATCGTTCCGCTTGCGGGCGGTGACCACGTACGGCTGGAAGATTTGGCGGTGAAACCAGTGGGAAATAACTGGATGTGGTGGGGACGAGCACTCGCGATGTTGCTAGCGGCGGGGCTTCTGCAATGCGTAGGCTGTAAAAACAAGGAAGCGCAACCGGCGGCTGCAACCGCGGCGGCGCAAACATCAGCGATCTCTGTGAGTACAGAGAGCGATGGCATCCACATGCACACGTCAGCGGCGGAGTTTTTGCTGCGGCCTTCCGGTTACTTGCAGGCAAGCCTGCAGAGTGAAGGCAAGATGCTCACGCTGGAAGATCCGGAAAAGGAAGCGGGACAGCTGGTGACCGCCGGGCACGCCGAGGTAGGCGATTTTGTATTTGATTTGACGCACGCGAAGGTGGCCGAGGCCACGGGCAAGCTTGGGCGCCTGGGAAAACACATTGACGTTCCCGGGACAAGCGCGAGCACGGGTCTCGAAGAGATCTTGACGATCGAAGTGTACGACGACTTTCCAGCGATGGCGCTGCTCTCGGCTACGCTGCGCAATTCGCGACAGAAAGACGTGGCGCTCGACAGCATTTCCCTCCAGAGGCACCGACTGAATGCCCAACTGGGTGATTCGCGAGCTGCTCCGCACGAGATGTGGTCGTTCTACGGGTCTAGCTTGAAATGGGGTAAAGACGATGTACTACCGGTGCCGCCAAAGTTTTCACAGGAGAATCCGTTCGGGGCGCCCGTGGAAGTACAGGGAGATTTGGGGCGCGTGGGCGGGGGCGTTCCGGTGGTGGCGTTCTGGACGCGAAATGTGGGAGAAGCAATCGGACACATTGAGACACTGCCATTAGTTCTCTCGATCCCGGTGGAAACGGCAAGAGATCAGCGCGTGTTGGCGTCGGTACGCTTGCCGGCGAAGACCACGCTGAAAACGGGAGACGTATATTCGACGCCACGCACGTTCCTGGTCGTATACAAAGGCGACTACTACGAACCGCTGAGCGTGTGGTCGAACGCGGTGGAGCGCGAAGGATTGGCCCGACCCGCAAACAATGAGGAAAACTACGCGGTCAGCTGGTGCGGTTGGG
>QHZC01000175.1 GCA_003224515.1 Acidobacteriota bacterium | reverse complement strand
CGCTACTTCGCTTGGCACGGCGACCTTGAGCGGGGGCAGGGCGTCGGTCTCGACCTCCACGCTGACTGTGGGGCCCCATTCGATCACGGGCACTTACAACGGCAACAGCAATTACAATGCAAGCACCTCCAGCCCGGTATCGCTCACGGTGAGCCAGGCTTCTTCGACGACCAGCCTCGCCTCCAATGTTAACCCCTCTACATTGGGGCAATCGGTGACATTTACCGCCACGGTTCTGCCCTCGGTCGCCACTGGCGCTGTGCAGTTCTTTGACGTAGGGAACCACTCGATCACGGCCACCTACGGCGGCGACGCCAACGACACAGGCAGCACGTCCTCAACGCTCACGCAGACGGTGAACCCCGCCTCAGCCGCCAACTTCTCGCTCTCAGCGACGCCCGCGAGCCGGACGGTGGTTCAGGGGGCCAGCACCACCTACACGGCGACGGTTAGCGCGGTGAATGGATTTGCGGGAACCGTCAGCTTCAGCGCAAGCGGGCTGCCGACCGGGGCGACCTTCAGCTTTAATCCCACTTCGGTAAATACCTCCGGCTCCTCGACGATGATGGTGACCACCGCCAGTACAACGCCGACCGGAAGCTATACGCTCACGATCACCGGAACCAGCACCAGCCCGAGCCTCACGCACTCCACGACAGTCACCCTGGTCGTGAACTCTTTTTCCATCTCGGCCTCTCCGTCTTCGCGGACCGTCACGCGAGGCAACAGCACTACTTACACGGTGACCGTGGCGGCGATCAATGGCTTCAACGGAACGGTGGCATTGAGGGTTCGCGGGTTGCCGTTTAATTCGACCGCCACTTTCAACCCTAGCTCCGTGACAGGGCAGGGAACATCCACAATGACGGTGAGCACCAACACATCGACATCAACCGGGACCTTCACATTGAGAATCAGAGGAACGAGCGGCGGCGTGACTCATAGCACCACGGCGCAGCTAGTCGTTCAGTAGATCGGCTCTGTCTCCGCCGAGGTCCGTGTCGGGGGCATACCAACTTTTTTGTGGACGATGAAGCTGTTCATCAGGTACAAGCCCGCATAGCCCGGGGTAGCCCCGAAAACAGCGATTGCGCCTGGTATTGAGAGGGCGCTCGGCCGATAATCAAAGCTCAACTGGAAGCTCTCTCCCGTCAGGGGCGGTAGTTGATTGTCCGCTCGGCACCGAGGGGACAGTCGGCCGGCCCCAAGCGCCATGCATATAATAGAACCATGACGTCCTTGCTTTTCGCGGGGCGTTCGTTCCGTCCGCGGGGTCACCGCCAGCGTGTGGGTCTCAAATTCCCTGGCTGTGGCGGACCTGATTTCTCGGTTTCCGCCTCGCCAAGTTTGCAGACGTTTGTGGCAGGCGGCAACACGCCGCATCCGGCCTGCCGAGCGGCGTAACCGCGTCGTTCAATCCCAGCAGCACAACGAGCACGCTGACACTGACGGCAAGCAGCACGGCAACAACGGGAAGCGTCACGGTGACAATTACTGACATGTCGGGCGGTTTGACGCATACGACCACAATTGCATCAACGTGACTCCGGGGCCGAATTTCAGTCTTTCGGCATCACCCAACAGTCTGAGCGTCGCACGGGGAAGCATCGGCACGTCCACGGTCACCATCCACCCGACGAACGGCTTCACCACCGGCACCGTCTCCTTTTCCTCGTCCAATCTGCCGACTGGCGTGACCGCCTCTTTCAGCCCCAACCCTTCAACTTCCAATAATACTGTGACGCTGACGGTCGGCAGTTCGGCAACCACGGGAACCTTCAGTGTGAGGGTCAGGGGTAGGTCGGGCAGCCTGTCGCACTCGGTCAGGGTTAGTCTCACGGTTCGTTGACAATTCTGACTTATAAGCCGCCCTGCCCAAAGGGCTCTTCCAAAGGGACGCTAGGTGTGTCCCATCGACAAAAGCGAAGGCGTTGTCAGAGACATTTCCCGCCAGCTGCTGGCTGGATTCTTGTGGCTGTCATGGCTAGCAGGATAGCGAGAGGATAGCTCGGAATAACATCTCGTTATGGCGCTGGCGTTGATTGTGGGCCGCCGGTTTTATCATGACAGCCGGCGCCACTTTGCAGGATGTCGTCGAACACTACTAGGAAGGTCCATCATCTCGGCCTGAGCGAATCGGAGAAGGCCGCATCATTGGAATACCTGAAGTCCCTCTGAATACGAAATCCAAAGAGAAGAACTCCGCCCAATCGCCGGTCCGGCATCTTCGGGTGGTTATTGCACCAGCGAGAACGTGTGCCCAGAAAGAACCGCAGCTTATTCATACTCGGGCTCAAATCGCGCCAGAATAAGTCGGCCTTCACCCACTTGGCGGTTGCTCCAACATACCTCTATCTCGAGCTTATTTTCATGGTTCGCTTGTGGTTCGTAGAACCATGAGCTATTCATAGCGCAGGGCGGCCATGGGATCGAGGCGGCTGGCGCGGAGGGCGGGGACATAGCCTGCAGCGCAAGCGACGACGGCGAGTGCGGCGGTGGCAAGCGCCAGGGTCAAGGGATCATGCGGCGTGAGACCGAAGAGCTGGCTCTGGACCACACGGGTTAGCGCGAGGGACGCCGTGACGCCAGCAACAACTCCGACGGCAACGAGCAGCAGGACTTCGCGCATGACCATCCAGATGACGTTTCCGCGGGCCGCGCCGAGGGCCATTCGAATGCCGACTTCGCGAGTGCGCTGGGCCACCGTGTAGGCCATCACGCCGTAGAGACCAATGACCGCGAGCAGAGTGGCGAGGAAGCCGAAGACGGCAGAAAGGCTGGCGATCATGCGTTCGGTCGAGAGAGAGTTGTTGATTTGCACTTCCGTGGTGCGCAGGGCGTAGACCGGGAGGTTGGAATCCATGTCGCGGACTTTCGAACGCACCGCAGACATCAATTGATTTGGGTCGACGATGGTTCTCAGATATACGGTCATTCCGCCGAGGAAGGGACTACCGAGATAGGGAATGAAAGCCTGCTCGGGAATCTCGTCTCGGAGATTGGTGTACTTGAAATCCTTGACCACACCGATGACCTCCATGTCGGTGGGTGTTCCCGGATCCGTGCCGAAACCCACGTGGAGGCCGATGGGATTTCGTCCGGTGAAATATTTCTTGGCAAACTTTTCATTGATAAGGATCGTCGTCGGCGCCCAGTTCCACGCCTCGGGACCGTGCTTTACCTTCTGGTTGTCCTTGATCGTGAAGTCTCGCCCAGCAACGATAGCCACCCCGAGGGTGGCAAAATAATTCGGGCCAATCTGGTTCATGTAGGGCTGGGCATGCTCGTCGGGCTTCGCTGGTGTGAAGCCCTGGACGGACATGCCGCTGTCCCATTCGTTGTCCTCGAGAATGCGCATGGAAGCCAGCCCAACCGATTGAACTCCGGGAATGGAGCTGAGCGCTTCCGACAATTGTGGATAGAAAACTTTCATGCGTTCCGGAGTGTAGCCGTTTAGGGAAGGATCGATGTTGAAGCCCACGAGCTTTTCAGCGGGAAAGCCGGGGCCCAGATTGCGCAGGTTCGCGAGACTGCGGACAAAAAGCCCGGCACCCACCAAGAGCAGGAGAGAAAGTGTCACCTGCGCGATGACCAGGCCCTTTCGCAAGCGATTGTGGCCGCCGCCACCCACGACCGCCCCAGCCTGATCCTTTAGGGTTCCTGCGATGTTGGGCTTGGTGGTCTGCAATGCAGGCACGAGCCCGAAGATAACTCCGGTAAGGACGGTCACGGCCAGATTGAACAGGAGAATCCGAAGATCGGGCAAGCTGGAAATATTCATGTCGCCAGAATCCGAGGGCAAATAGATTTTCATGAGCGTGCGGTCGGCCCAAAACGCGACGGCCAGGCCGGCGAGCCCTCCAAGCGCGGACAAAGAAAGACTCTCGATCAAGAGTTGTCCGATGATCCGTGGCCGGGTGGCGCCGATGGCCAAACGAACGGCGATTTCTTTGACGCGGCCGGCGCCCCGTACCAGCATAAGGTTGGCGAGGTTGGCGCAGGCAATCAGCAGAACGGCTCCCGTGGTGGCCATCAGCACCCATAGCGGGGTGGAAAGCTGTCGTCGCGTATAGGAACGGCCCTGGGAACCCGGCAAGATATCGATCCAACACTTTAGAAATTCGTCGCGAACATATTTCGAGGCCCGACTGAAGGCCGGCAACAGCACTTCCGACTCAAGCATGGAATGCATTATGGGTTGCAGCGCTGCCTTGGCTTGCTTCTGCGATACGCCCGGCTTCAAGCGGCCGAAGGCGTTCACCCAGCGATTGCGGCGCTCCTTCAGCATGTCTTCCGGGGTCCCGACGATAATCTGCGGCTGCATCATGATGGGAATGAA
>QHZC01000702.1:1802-6430 GCA_003224515.1 Acidobacteriota bacterium | reverse complement strand
ATTCGTGATTGACGCAGAGTCGAAATCAATTTCGCACAATCACACTTTCGGCGAAGACACGGATGATTCGAACGCAATGTCCGCGATGCTCAGCCACTTATCACAAAAAGCATGCAAGCGGCTCCGCGAAGCGGGCGTGGCAGCGCGGACACTCACGCTGACCATCCGTTATGCCGGATTCGAAACACGCACCGGTTCGAAAACGCTGGCGGAACCGGTGCGGCTGGATGCCGACATTTTTGCGGTGTTTCAAGGACTGTTTCGAAGGCATCGCGATACAAAAAGAAAAGTCCGGCTGCTGGGCGTCAGCCTCAGCGGCCTCACGCACGGCGGCGAGCAACTTGATTTGCTGGATGCGGAGCGCCGCGCCAAACAGCAAAAACTCACGAGCGCCGCGGACCACCTCCGCGACCGCTTCGGTTTTGGAAAGTTGCAATTTGGCGGATCGCTTCGACGCGATGAATTGGGGCACGACGGCGAAGATTCCTAAGCAAAGACGAAACGTCTCCTGAATGCCCTATAATCTATCTTCCTTGCTAGCCGTCCCATGAGCGCCCCTCCTACTTCCGGTGTGTCATCTTCCCGTTCGAGCGAGAGCCTGCTGGACCGCGTTCGCCATTTCTGGCAGCGCATCAGCGAAGGCCGCCAGCTGGACGAGTTGTGGTCGCAATTCACGGCCGATGCGCGCGCGAGCTACGGCTTCTACATGAAAGAGGCGGAGGCCGAAGGTCTGGAAAGCCAGCGGGGGCTCCGCCGCTGGTTCGGCATTGCCAAAGCGCTCTTCTGGTCCCTGGTCATGAAGCTGACGCCTGCCCGGCGCGTGCTGCTGTTGGTCGCGTTCGTGATGTTGGTGATGTCCGGTTTCAAATTCCAGTTTGGAAAGGATTTTGTGTTTGACGCGAATTTCGAGATCCTCGCTGCGATTCTCTTTTTGCTGCTTCTTTCCCTGGAACTGGCCGACAAGGTCACCATGAAGCGTGACCTGGAGATCGCACGGGAGATTCAGACTTGGCTGGTACCCTCAGAACCACCGGAGGTCGCGGGCGCGGACATCGCTTTCGCGACACGCCCGCAAAATTCCGTGGCCGGCGACTACTACGACGCCTTTTATCCGAATCCGGCCGAACTGGACAGGTTGATGGTGGTTATCGCCGACGTTGCCGGCAAGAGCGTTCCTGCCGCGCTGCTCATGGCCACTCTGCAAGCCAGCCTCAGGACGATCGCGGGGGAAAATGTTCCGCTAGTGGATCTCGTGGCGCGGCTGAATCACTATGCCTGCGCGCACAGTCTGAACGGGCTGCGCTTCACAACGGGGGTCCTCTCTGAATACCACCCCATTTCGCGCCGTCTTGTCTATGTGAATGCCGGCCACAATGCTCCGATTCTCCGCCGCGCCAACGGCACACTCGAAACGCTGGAAGCCGGCGGCCTGCCGCTGGGTATTCGATCAGCCGCCAATTACGAGACCGCATCCCTGGAGCTCAAACCGGGTGACGCTTTGATTTTTTTTACCGATGGCGTTGTCGAGGCCTTCAATGAAGCGGGAGAAGAGTTTGGGAACGCTCGCTGGCTCAGCGTCATCCGCAACTTGCCCGATTGGGGAGCTCAGGAAACGCTGCATTTCCTGATGAAGCGCGTGGATGAATTCGTGGGGGCCACGCGCCAGTCGGACGACATTACCTGCCTGGTCTTTCGCAGCCGGTAGTCCTCGGCCGAAACTCTCTAACATACGGACCTCCCCTCGCGGCCCCGACTGTCGCATAATCACAGCGTGACGCCACGCGAACTGGCCAACTCGATCTGCGACACCCTTCGCCGCAGCGGTTATCAGGCGCTGCTTGTGGGCGGATGTGTGCGTGACTTACTTCTCGGCCGTGAGCCCATCGATTACGACGTAACTACCGATGCCACGCCCGAGCAGGTGATGACACTTTTTTCAGAGAGCATTGCGGTGGGCGCGCAATTCGGGGTGATCCTGATTCCAAGGGATGGACTGAAAGTTGAAGTTGCCACGTTCCGCTCAGACGTGGGCTACAGTGACGGCCGCCACCCGGACAGGGTCGTCTACGCAAAGGCCCCGCGGGAAGATGTGCAGCGCCGCGACTTTACGATCAACGGCTTGCTGATGCGGCACGACACGCGAGAAGTGCTCGATTTCGTGGGCGGACAGGCCGACCTCGAAGCAAAAGTCATTCGAGCCATCGGCGAGCCCGACCGCCGTTTCGCAGAAGACAAACTGCGCATGATGCGCGCGGTGCGATTCGCGGCGCGTTTCGGATTTGAAATCGAAGCTGAAACGTTTCGGGCGGTACGCCGCCAGGTCGGCGAGATCCACCAAGTCTCTCCGGAGCGCCTTCGCGAAGAACTCACCAAACTTCTCACCGAGGGAGCAGCTCGGCGGGCCTTCGAACTACTGGATGAAACTTGGCTTCTCCAGCGAGTTCTTCCAGAAATCGGGGCGATGAAAGGCATCGAGCAGCCTCCGCAATATCATCCGGAAGGGGATGTATGGATTCACACTCTCCGGATGCTGGAAGCGCTTCCAGCCGGCACTCGGCCGACGCTAGCTTGGGGCGTCCTTCTACACGACGTCGGCAAGCCTCCGACATTCCAATCCGCTCAGGAAACCGGGGACCGCATTCGTTTCAACAATCACGTCGAAGTCGGCGTACGGATGACCGAGGCCATCTGCAGGCGATTGCGCTTCTCTGGCGAGGACACCGAGCAGATCCTTGCCCTGGTGGACAATCACATGAAGTTCGCGGCCGTCAAAGAGATGCGCACTTCCCGGCTGAAGAAGTTTGTGCGGCTCCGGCACTTTGAGGAACACCTGGCCTTGCACCGTCTCGATTGCCTTTCCAGCCACGGGCACCTCGATTCCTATGAATTCATCCAACGATTCCTGGCCGAGACCCCGCCGGAGCAAGTTCGGCCAGAGCGCTTGCTCACGGGAGACGATTTGCAGAATATGGGTTTCAGGCCGGGCCCGCTTTTCAGCGAGATCCTAGGAATGCTGGAGGAAGCGCAGTTGGAGGGCGAGATCAAGACTCGTGCAGAAGCGGAAAGGCTCGTGCAGGGGAAGTATCGGCCGAAAGGACGGCACGCTTGAAGGAATGGAACTGTCGGCCACTAGAAGAGCAGGTGAATTGAGCGGATGGAGCCCGAAGGTAGCGCCTAACATATTAAAAATACGATGTTTATTATTAGATTTGAGGCGATTTGAAAGGCGTTTGGAATATGAGTATATTGTGCTAAGATTTTATGCTAGCAACAACGATACTTTTTTGCACCCTTTGCGGTCTGGCAGCATCTAAAATGAAGGAGCGCGAGGCGTTTAGGCGCGCTCGACTCTGGGGGAGCCAATGGCTGAGAAAAAGTTTCTAGTTCCAGAGATTCTACCGATCCTGCCGGTTCGGGATACCGTCCTGTTTCCGGGCGCTGTCCTGCCACTGACGGTGGGCCGGGAGAGCTCTTTGGCGCTGGTGAATGCTCTACAAGGCGAAGAGAAGATGCTCGGAGTGGTTGCGCAGCTCGATCCGCGCATAGAGGATCCAGCGGCGGCTGACCTGCACAAGGTTGGCACCCTGGCAAGAGTACACAAGACCGTCAAAATGCCGAATGGCAACGTGGTCATCTTTCTGGAAGGGCTGCAACGCATCCAGGTGGTTGACCTGGTCGGCTTGCGTCCGTATCTGCGTGCTCGAGTCGAAGCGGAACCGGACATCATCGGCGAAGCCGATACCGAACTCGAAGCGCTGCAGCGTAACGTGCAGGATCTCTTCCGAGATGTAGTCAGCCATTCGCCGCAACTTTCCGACGATCTGCAATCAGTGGCCATGAATATTGACGACCCCGGCCGGCTGACCGATTTCATCGCCGGAACGTTGCCGTCACTTTCTACCCTGCTGCGGCAGGAATTAATCGAAACTCCCAGCGTGCGGAAACGGCTGGAATCGTTGATCCGCGAACTCTCGAAAGAGATGGAAGTCCTGGAACTGCGTTCGAAAATACATGAGCAGGTTCAGGAGCAGGTCAGCCAGAACCAGCGCGAATACCTGCTGCGCGAACAGATGAAGGCCATCCAAAAGGAACTTGGCGAATCCGATGATTCGATGCAGGAAATCGACGAGCTCCGCAAGAAGGTCGAGGAAGCCGGCATGACCGCGGAAGCGAAGAAAGAATGCGACCGCGAGCTGAAGCGGCTGTCAAAAATGACGCCGGCGTCGGCGGAATACATGGTTTCGCGGACCTATCTGGAGTGGATGACCTCGCTGCCGTGGAGCAAGTCCTCGGGCAGCTCGGAAATTGACATTCTGAAGGCGCACGAGATTCTCGACGAAGACCACTACGATCTGCAGAAGGTGAAGGAGCGCATCCTGGATTACCTGGCGGTGAAGAAATTGCAGCCAGGCATGAAAGGGCCGATTCTTTGCTTCGTCGGGCCGCCAGGCGTGGGCAAGACTTCGCTTGGCAAGTCCTTCGCGCGTTCGCTGGGACGCAAGTTCGTGCGCATCGCTCTTGGGGGAATGCACGATGAAGCCGAAATCCGCGGCCACCGGCGCACCTACATCGGCGCCTTGCCCGGACAAATTATTCAGGGCCTGAAGCGCGGAGAAACGAACGATCCG
>QHZC01000702.1:0-1692 GCA_003224515.1 Acidobacteriota bacterium | reverse complement strand
TTCGATCTCTCGAAGGTGCTGTTCATCGCCACGGCGAACTGGATGGATCCTATCCCCGAGCCTCTGCGCGACCGCATGGAGATCATCGAATTGCCTGGCTACACGGGCGAGGAGAAACTGCACATCGCGCACAAGTACCTGATCCCGAAGCAGGCCTCGGAGCACGGCTTGAAAGTCGGCGAGCAAATCGACTTTACCGACGACGGGCTGCGGGAAATCATTCACAGCTTCACGCGGGAAGCGGGCGTGCGTAACCTGGAGCGCGAGATCGCGACGATCACGCGCAAACAGGCGCGGCGCATCGCCGAAGGCAAGGCCGAGAAGATGGTCGTGACCCCGGAAATCGTTCGCGAATTTCTGGGCGTGCCGAAATTCCGCACGGAGAAGGAAGTCGAGGAGCGCGTCAAGAGGCCCGGCGTAGCCGTCGGACTGGTCTGGACGCCGGTGGGAGGCGACATCATCTTCATCGAAGCGACCCGCATGCGTGGCGGCAAGCAATTCACCATGACCGGGCATTTGGGTGAAGTCATGCAGGAATCGATGACCGCGGCACTGACGTGGACGCGCGCTAATGGCGAGCGTTACGGCATCGATCCGGACTTCTTCCGCAAGCAGGACATTCACATCCACGTGCCGTCGGGCGCGGTGCCGAAGGACGGCCCGTCCGCGGGTGCGGCGATGGTCACCGCTCTGGTGAGCTTGCTGAGCGGGCGTCCGGTGAAGGACCGCTTGGCGATGACCGGAGAGATGACGCTTTCGGGCGTGGTATTGCCTATCGGCGGCGTGAAGGAAAAAGTGCTCGGAGCGAAGCGGGCGGGAATCACGGAAGTCCTGCTGCCTGCAGACAACGAGCCGAATGTCGTGGCGGATCTCGCTCCGGAGATTCTCGGCGACATTAAGATTACCTACGTGCGCACGCTGGACGAAGTCCTGGAGCATGCGCTCCAAAAGGAAGCTATGCCACCGCCGATCGTGCCGCAGCCTGAGCCAAAACAGAAGCGCGTTGGCCCGGAGAGCCCGAGGGCGATTCACTGAAATCAGATAGAGCCTGAGGGAAAGCCGCCCCTACGCATGAACGCAGGCCTCCGATCTGGTCGGGGGCCTTCGGGAACATGCCGCGCGAAAAACAAAATTCCACAGATGCGCCCGGGGAACTCTCTCGGCGCATTACGGAGGCTCTGCTCGAGGAACGCCTGGTGCCGCGCTTTGTGGATTCTTACGTTGTCGAGAACGGCCGCCACGCACTGCAGGTTCACGCTTCGCTCTACCGCGATCTTCTGGCGCTGTTGCAACGAGAGGCGCTGCTGGCTTTGACGGTGCGGGCACTGGCGATCGTTTGCAACGAGCCGCAGCCCGCGGGCAAATCCAAACCGCGTCCCATGCTGCGGCGAGATGCCACGGTGTTCCGCAGAAAATATCTGGCGTCACTGACGCGGCAGCAGGGCTGGACCGCGGGCGACGCGCTCGATTTTCAGCGGGACCTGCAAATGTATGAAGAGCTGCTGGCGCATGCCGCCGCGACGCGACGGCGCCGCAAGCCCTTTGGAGCGGCAGACCATCCCTTCGTCGACCGTTGCGCCTTCTTGCTGGATTCGTCGTTCATGGAGAATGCGCGGCTGGCGGCGAGCCGCGCGCTGACGCGCATCGAGGAACTGGCGACGCAAATTGCCGCGGCTCAAGGACAGTCAGCGT
>QHZC01000183.1:952-5031 GCA_003224515.1 Acidobacteriota bacterium | reverse complement strand
CGGATCGAGTCGCGCCGCTTTGACCGCCGGATAGATGCCGAAGATCATCCCGACCGAAATGGAAACCACGAACGCCAGAAGAATGGAGCTGATGGTCACGATGGTGGACCATCCGGCTAGCCACGCGATGAGTTGAGACATGGCGAAGCCGAGGACCACGCCGAGAAGCCCGCCGGCGAAAGAGATCAGGACGGCTTCGATGATGAACTGGCGGATGATGTCCCAGCGCCTGGCGCCGACCGCGCGGCGCACGCCAATCTCCCGAGTACGCTCGAGAATGGCAGCCAGCATGATGTTCATGATGCCAATGCCGCCGACGAGGAGAGAGATGGAGGCGATGGCCACCATGACGGTATTGAAAAGTTGCTCGGTGCGCTTTTGCTGGGCGAGGAGCTCGGCGGGGACGATGACATTGAAGTCGCCGGCATTGCGATGCGAGGAATTGAGGATGCCGCGGACGACCTCCGCGTCGGTGGAGCTGGCATCCGGCGAGGCCAGATGCAGGTAGAGACCATCGATCTCATCCTTTAAAAAGCTTTGGGAGTCTTCGAGACGGTAGAGGACCGCATTCAGTGGCGCGTAGACGAGGTTATTCATGTCTTCCGTGCGGACGCCGGAAACCTCGGTCTGCGGAGCCAGCTGTGGTGCAACCATTCCGATCACATGGCACCACTGCTCGTTGAGTTTGATATATTCGCCGACCGCAGCGCCGGCGCCAAACAGACTATCTTTTGCGGCCGCGCCGAGGACACACACGGGTGCAGCTGCAGCGTTCTCCGAGGCGTCGAAGAAGCGTCCCTCCGTGACGCGGAGATGGCCGATTACCAGGTAGCTTGGCTCGACACCATAGACGATGGGTGCATCTTGCTGCGGTTTGGGAAGGAGTTTTCCAGGAACAAATCGTTTGCGCGGGGTGCCATCCTGAATGTCGGGCATATTCTTGCGAATGATCTGGTAATCGCTGAGGGTCAGGCCCGGTGAATTCTTCCGGACTTTCTGCAGCTCCTGCCAATTGTGGGCTTCTTTGGCCTCGACGATGAGATTGCGCACGCCGAGCTGTTCGATGAAGGCCATGACCTTTTGCTGCGCTCCGGCTCCGATGGAGAGCATGGCGACAACAGCGGCAACGCCAAAAATCATGCCAAGCATGGTCAGAAGAGAGCGAAGCTTGTGGCTGGCGAGGTTTTCGAAACCGAAGACAACATCGGGCAGCCATTGTTCGAGTGATCTGGGTTCGGCCATGGAGCTGGGTTTCATGGGTGTGCCCGGCTTCAATTGGAACCCGGTCCGAAACTGGGATTGGAAGCGTTGCTTCCCTTTTCTTTCCCGGCGAGATTTTTCTCGGGGTTCACGAGAGCGACGATAGTTCCCGGAGAAATACCATCGAGGATCGCACGACCTTCGCTCAGCGCACGGACTTTGACTTCCTGCATTTCGAAACCGCCGTTGCGTTTGCAATACACTACCTTCTTGCCGCCGTGTTCGAAGACGGCTTCGCCAGGAATGGAAACCGCCCGAGAAAGATTGTCCCCTAGGATGTCAAGCCTGACGGCGAAGCCAGGGCGGAGGCGCGAATCGGTCTTGTCGAGCTGGATAGCCACATCGAATTTGTGCTGGGTGTTATCGTCCCAAAATTCGTGGGTCGTCGCGCCGCCCACGGTTTGCACTTTGCCGGAAAAGGATTCACCGGGAAGCGCATCGATTTTTACCTCCACGGATTGGCCGGCTTTAAGGTTAATGCGGTCGGTTTCGCCCACTTGCGCCGATACTTCCAGGCGAGAGATGTCGATGACTTCTGCGATGGAGCTTCCCGGATTGACCTGATCGCCGACCTGATAGTCCGGCAGCGTCATCCCATATAGGAAAATTCCACCCGTAGAATCCCTGTTGCCGTGAATGACCACAAGACCGGCAATCGGTGAGGTGATATGCATGTTCTTGATGTTTTGTTCCGCCTGCTCCATGGCGAGTCGCGCCTTGTGACGTTTCTCCTCAGTAAGCGCCAATGCCGCCTGATTCGAAGCGCTGTGGGACTCGATGTCCAGCTGAAGCTGAGCCAAAGCACGCTTGGCCTCTTCGAGGGCAAGCAGGTTCTTCTGAGCGTCAATCGAGCTTACCAGTTCGTTCTTGCTGACCTCGAGTTCGGCACGGCGTACCGCGTATTTTGCTTTCAATAGAGCGGTTTGATCCTCGGCGGTTTGGACGTCGGCATCGGCCTTGGCCTTGACAATTTCTTGTTCGGCTTCGGCGAGGTCGCTTCGGTTTTGAGCAAGATTGTATTCCTGCTGGCTGGGATCAAACTCAAGCACGACGTCACCGGCGTGCACTTGAGCGCCGGAGCGGGCCAGGGTGATGATCTGCAAGGTGCCTCCGGCGATGGGTGGGGCAGTGATAGCTCTGGACTGCGACGTGCGCAAGGCTCCCGTCGTGAAAACCTTCAATTGCAGATTGGCTTCTTTCACTGCGGTTGTCGGAATCTCTCGATCGGTGGCGAGGACGGTCGTTTGGCGGCAAGCCATGCAACCTGCACTCAACGCGAGTAGCAAAAGAAGCGCGGTTTTTTTTGAGGGACTTTTCATAACCAGAAATCCTACTGCGTAAGTGTTGGATCCTTGAGGGCCAGCTGTTCTCCAGGTCGCAATCCTTTTGCGATCAGCGCCTCATCCCCGCTCCGTCGCGACACCTCAACGGGGGTCTCTTCGAACTTCGTACCACGCCGAACGTAGGCAACGGTTCGGCCTGCTTTGCGAAAAATCGCGGAGGAAGGGATAACAATCCCGTCGGCGACACGGCCCACCGCCACGCGAACAACTGCCCCCATTCCAGGTGCGAGACGGGCGTCACCATTCGCTAGAGCCAGTTCCACCGAAAAGTTTCTCGGGACGGGCCATCCGGCATTGAAGTCCAGGCTGGCAGTGGGGCTGATGGTGTCGATGCCTCCGCTGAAACTGCCATCGGGGACGGCGTCCACGCGGATCGTGGCGGACTGACCCATCTTCAACTGGCCTCTCTCCGCCTCTTCGATGCGTGCTGAAATTTTGAGTGTGGATGGATCCGGAAGCTGTGCGATGCCTGCGCCCGGCCACGCACGGTCGCCGGGCTTGAAAGGAGTGGGGCCCCCCTGTGGCTGCCAGTGGTTTTGAAGCGCAACTACGCCATCGAGCGGTGCAATCAAGGCAAGAGAAGCCAGGATGCGTTCATCCTGCCGCACTTGGAAGGCAGCTTGGTCGCGCTTCTGTTGCTTGCTGGCAACATCCGATGCGGCTGAAGAGCGGTCGGCTTTGAGCTTGGCTTCTGCCTCTTTGAGTTTTTGCTCGGCATCCGCGAGTTTTAACTTGGCTTGCTCGCCTTCGATTACCGAAAGAATCTCCTGTTTGCTGGTATCCATACGCGCTTTCCGCACGTCATAGTCTGCTGTCATGACGTCGGTGAGATCCTTCTCCTCCTTCAATCTCGCCGCGGCGCGTGACTGTTGAATCTCGGCCTCCGCCGATTTGAGGGCAGATTGATCTTGGGCAAGCTTTTGCTTCACGGTGGTGTTGTCAAATTCGACCAAAACGTCTCCCTTTTTGACCTTCGCACCATTTTCGGCAAGCTTCATGATTTGCAGATCGCCCGCGCTATAGGGCGCGGTAATAACGACGGAGCGGAGAGCCTTGACCTCACCCCTGATTTCCAAGTAATCGACAAATTCCTTTCGTTTCACCTCCGCCGTGGGAATTTTCACCGCGGGGCTGGCCAGACGGAATGCGCCAAAGATAAGGCCACAGAGGACCAGAGCAGCGGCGCCGGTCAGGGCTCTCTTTCGGGGTTTCCATTTCTGATTTCGGTCATTCATTGCGGGACCGCTCCTAGCTCGTCCTCGATAGCGGCCCGCCGGATAGTGTCCCCCTCGGCGAGTCCGGAAACCACAACGGCCTCGAGATCATTTCGGGAGCCCGTTTGCACGGTCCGCTTCTCAAAGCTCCCTGTAGTTTTCAGCCAAACGAAAACGTGATCAGCTTCGATGCCAATACTCTGCCAAGGAATGACGAGTACGTTTTTTTGGGAGCCGAGATCGACATCAAGAGCGGCAGAAA
>QHZC01000183.1:0-731 GCA_003224515.1 Acidobacteriota bacterium | reverse complement strand
GCCCGGCCGAACCTGATCGCCCTGCTGCACCGTTCCCATTCGGCCGCCAAGCCAGATAGTGTTGTATACGACCACTCCTTCCATAGGAGAGTGAACGACCATTTTTGCGGCGTTTCCCTGCGCGTAACGCATGGCTTCTAGCGCCCGGTCGCGCTGAATTTCCTGAATTCGAATGGTTGATGCGGACGCGGCGCGCTTAAGTTCATAGGTCTGTTTAAGCTGCTTGAGAGTGGCTTGGGCTTCGTCGAGAGCTTCCTGATTTTTTTCGGCGTCAATGCGGGAAACAATTTCATTTTTCTGAAGCTCGAGTTGCGCGCGCTTGAGTTCGTCTTCGGCCTGTTTCATCGCCGTATCGTCTTTGGCTCGCGCGATGTCTTCCTCGGCCTGTTTTTGGGCGACCTGCCCGACAAGATTTTCGTAGGTGCTTTTCTTATCCAGATAGTCTTTTGTCTGAGCCTGCGGGTCGAATTCGACCAGGATGGTGTCTTTCTTCACATGGGTGCCGGCGGGGACCAGCTTGGTGATGACCATGGAGCCGACCTGAGCTCCTTCGAGCTTCGGGGCCAGCACCAGGAAGGAACGCGAGGCTTGCGTTGTTCCATTCAGACGGAGTACCTGCGCGAAATTCTTCCTTTCCACTTTTGCGGTGGACTCATCTCGAGTTGTAGCCCGCTGGCCTTGTCGGAAGTGCGCGAAGAGATACGGGATCGTAACGAGAAGCAAAAAGGCGG
>QHZC01000701.1 GCA_003224515.1 Acidobacteriota bacterium | reverse complement strand
ATCTCCACCACGTAAAGGTCCGCGGTTGTTCCCGTGCTTTCATGGCCCAGGTGAGCCTGCACGTTTTTCAATTGCTTCTGATTGTGTGTGGCGAAGCTGCGCCGCAGCACCTGGAACGTAAGCGGTGTCCGAATTCCCAGATTGCTACCCATCGGTTGTAGATTTCGCTCCAACCAGTTCCTACTGGTGAATGGTACCCCTGGTTTTCTCGGACGGGAACATCAATGCCTCAGGCCGAGTGTCACTGCAGATTTCTTTCCAACTATCGAGGGCCAAGCGCGTGCGATTGTCAACAGCTACTTTCCGTGGCTTGGCCTTCTTCGTGTGACGTTCATAAAGCTTTCCTTCCCAAGCCGAGTGCTTGATGAACAGATCTTTGCCGAGATCGCACTCCCAACGAAGCCCGAATACTTCCGCCGAACGCACGGCGCAAAATACTCTGGACGTGCTAGGGTCGCTTTCCGCATACAACACCCTCAAGCGATAACGCCACTCAAAGGACAAATTCAGGAATATGCCCCAAGCTTGAATGGAGGTCGCTCATGCTCTTCGCAGGGATTCGCTCAACTCTGCTGGTAATTTCAATCAATTTCCTGTTTATCAGTATTTACACTAAAAATGCTTTCACACAGAAAGCCTTGAGCAACCCTCCATCGGCTTCCCATAGCTCGCGCCTCAACCGCAAACTTGGCAAGGACCAGGAGCTGTTAATACCTTTTTGGACGCTTGAACCTGGCTGGGGTACACAATTGGAAGTGCGGAACAACCTGGCCCAAGGCAGTCTCGAAGTCACTCCCATCTGCGGACCTGGGAGGGTGCCGAGCACAAGCTGTCCTCTCTTGCACTTTCTTCAGATCAGATAAAGAAGATCGACCTTACAACAGCGGCGAGCGAGTTGGCGGGACGTGCCGACTCGTACGGATCCCTCCTGCTGCGATTTGAATCGGGAAGTTCACGTAATATGTACGCAGCAGTTCTGGTGCAGCGTTTAGGTCATCTCATCAGCTTCCATTTTGACGCTTACCCGATTTTCCCCGAATTTTCGTCAGGAAGCCGGGAAGGCATCTGGTGGCTGCCACAGTCGACTTCAGACGGCTATGTCGTAATAAGTAATTTTGCCGCCCGCATGGTAAAGGGAAGGCTAATATTCACAGCGGATGAAGGCCGATACGCTACAGAGTTAGCGCTAGCACCTCATCAGACTCAGCGAATAAGCATCCGAGATGCGGTGCAACGTGCGGGGTTTAAGGGAATTCAAGGCGGAATTAGGGTTGAGGCCGAAGCAGACGTGGCTTCCGTTTATGTCGCTGAGGTTCTCTTCGACGAGAGCGCTGGATTCTCGGCCATCATGAAAGTATTTGAGCGAGACCGCAACCTTCTTCAGCAATCCTACACCTTGCGGGCCCCACTCATCGGGCTAGCCACCCCCGACCCCATGCTGGCATATCCTACGGGAACAATTCTGCATCCTAATATTTCAGTACGTAATGCAGCGGATACTCCGGTGAATGCTGCGGTGACCGTGAAGTGGCGCAGTCCGAAAACTGTAGGGAGATTCCCGCTGAAGTTGGCGCCGCTCGCACCCGAAGAAACGCGTCTTCTTGATCTCACAACGCTACAGAAAGACGGCTTGCCTGCCGACGCCAATTGGGCTAACGTGGCGATCACCTATTCCGGTCGGCCCGGAGACCTTGTCGCCATAGCCAACAGTTATGACACAACCACCCGCTACGGGATACAGTCCCCTTTTACCGATAGCCTCAGCTTTATGTGGAAAGGCGGAATGTGGCACGTCGATCCCCAGCACAACACCTTGATTACCACCGGTAATGCGGGTAAGAAGGATGCTACCGTAGCTCTGACCCTGTTTTATGGTGAAAATGGCATCTACGAATTACCTGAGAAAACTCTTGCGCCAGGAGAACAGATGGAGGTTGGCAGTTTGATCCGCAATCAGATCCCGGATAAAAAGGGCCGGGTTCTTCCGCCTGACGCGATGGAAGGCTCCTACGAAATAAAGGATCTCAAGGACACACAGATTGGCTACCTGTACGAAGGCAAGGTTATCACCTACAAGACGTTTGGCCATGCGACATACGGATGCGCAGAATGCTGCATGTATGGTGGCGTCGGATAGGATGGTTTCTATTTGCTCCCGAACCCCTTGTACGGAACCCCCGGAGGGGGTGGTCCGTATAATGCCTGGGCGACCAACCAATGCACCCTGCAGGACGAACAGGTCACCGCCGGCGGCTGGACCAGTAGCAACCCCTCAGTGGCCACGGTCAACAGCACCGGCTACACATCCTTTGTCGCCCCTGGTTCCAGCACTATAACTGCGGCCGCTGACTTGAAATCTGTCGAGAACTGCTGCTGCCGTCCTCAGATGTACCAGGCACAGGCACCCGCAATCGTCTGTCCTAATTCTACAACCGTTAGCAAAGTGGACCCATACGGTGTTGAACTGCTGTACCCAAACATTGATACCGGAATAGGTTCCATAGCTACAATACAGGTTTCACCTTCCACCCCGACCGGGACCCAGATAATGGAATCCCTGACCGTCACAAGCAACAGCTGCCCAAGTAACTCGCCCTGGCCTACGTTCTGCACTTCTTCACCTAGGAGTGTGCCCG
>QHZC01000700.1 GCA_003224515.1 Acidobacteriota bacterium | reverse complement strand
CAAGAACACATGCACCTGAAGCACATTCATAATGCCCTGGAGTTCGCAGACGTGCGTGAAGGAGTGCAATATGAAATCACGGTAGGAGGCCAAACCGTGAATCCGATGGCGCATGTCGCGGCACATGCGGCCGTCAAAGGGCAGATCGAGCAGGATCCTTTGGTAAGGGCCGCCTTTGAAAAACGCCTCAGCTCATCACGCCGAACACGTTCTTGCTGCAATGCTCTTGGCAGCAGTGTGGGAGGGTTCCAGGTCCGTCAAGACTGGGGAAGATAAAGAGAAAGCACAGACGATCTACTCGGCCTTTCGCAAGAAACACTCTCGTCAGTTCTCAGCCGATCATTCTGCATTCGCATAAGCGACTCGCCGGTGAATTCGGATTCTTTGCATCTGGGCTTTCAGTCGTCGCTTCTCTGCTAGCACGGCAGCCGGGCTTACATTCTGCTGTGGCCCAGGGTTCCGAATAAAGTGCGGTCATATATTTGGACACCAATGGGGATCGGTTGGTTCCTACTAATACGGATGTCTGCAACTTAACCGGACGCGCACTGGGACTAGAAAACTAGGATCCGGGGCTACTCAGGGCCGCGAATGCCGGAACAGACGTAAGGCGAGCGGGAAAATTGCGAACGAACGCCATCATTGCAGGATGCCAAAAGCTATTGAATCCAAAAAGGTTCATTTCGCTTATGGCTCGCTCAGCGGTCCACTTTTGAACAGCAATACGATAAGTGGCGACGAAAACGCCCGTACGATCTTCGCCGAGGCGACAATGGACGAAAACTCTTTCTTTGGAGTGGCCAAAGAGCGAAAGGAACTCCGCTACCTCGTCGTCCGTTGGAGTGGACCAGCCGCCGATGGGAATACTGACAAAGCGAATGCCTAGCGAATCGGCTTCTTTCTTTTCCCGATAACGCATACCGACATCTTCGCTACGAAGATCAACGATCGTAGTAATGCCAATCTTTTTCAGTTGTCCAATGCTTCCAATGCGCGGTTGACCACCGCGGTAGAGTTGATCGGCGACTTTCCCTGCGTTAGAGATACCCGCGATATGGAGCCTTTCGCCGTGAACCTGATCTATGACAGGGGCAGCGACTTGCGGGAGCTGTGAATGAACCGAGCGCACCCCGACCACGAAATAGAGAAACAGAAAACCCCGAGCCAATCGACGCATGTTAGTTGAGTGATTAGAACTATACCACGCATCCGGAGTAAATAATTCCTTTTAGGAGAGCCCAGCTGCTATCGCGCTGTGGCAGAAAGCGTAGCGACCCAGCCAAAAGCCACTGGCCGAAGGCAAATGACCGCAAAACCAATTGCGGACTGATGGCCCGATCCAGCATAACCTCGACCGACTAGTATGCTCGGACCATCGAAACGCTGGAGCGTACTCTTACACTACGCGCAAAGGAATTGAAAACAGCACGAACACTGCGGAAACGTTCCATCTGAAGGCGAAGCAGCTTATTGGTAAAGGCCTAATAAGGCGGCTGTTCGGAACGTCACCCGAGCAACGGCGCTGTTACTGAATCTGCGAGGACTAAAGTTTCTCTCGATTCCAGCCCGTGTGCTGTGTACTAGCGACCGGGTGCCGGGGCTGATGAAGGCGACGATCTCGTAGATTTGGCAAAACATCGCCGTGCTAAGTTTCAATAAAGTGCTCTAAATCACTTCCAAGCGGTAGGGTTTTTCCTACGACCGGCAAGCGGATTCGGTCTCATTAGCAGCCCCAGACAATGCGCAATTGCCGATTGTCACCGCTTCCATTTTCTAATCGCTTCTCAAACTCCTCCGGCGATCGGTAGCCGAGTGCTGAATGCAAGCGGCACCGGTTGTAGTAGCGCTCGATGAATTTCTCGATCTGCTCGGCCTTGCGCTCGCGGTACACCAGAATCGATCACCTCGGATATATCGAGAGCCCGCCAGCCAATGCTGTTGAATGTGCCTTACGCAGGGTTACACACTCACGTTTTTCCATTTTCCGAAGAATTTTGGCCTTGCCGGACAGCACGCGGCGGCAACCGGCAAGTAGACCTAGCCGCTTGGCGTTGCTCAGGCGGGCAGCCTTGGTGGGTTGCCCCAGTAACATTCCCCGGATACAGCGGTGCCTGAACCCGAGACTCAAACGGACCGAATGCGACGCCGAGCGAGTGGCCATAGGCCAAGTAGCCCGGTACCGAGGAAAAGCAGCGAAGAAGGCTCGGGTACAGGCGTCACCTCGTTGCGCCAAACGTAGTTCGTGTAGTCGAGCCCAGCGTAGGGTCCGTTATTGGCATAGCCATAGGCAGCGCAATCCGCATGGTCGCACACCCATGCCGAAAACGACGGATATCTGTCGTAGCCGCCACCATTGCTTGAGAACGAATAATCTTCCGGTGCGCCGACGCCAGGCTGTAGGAACTCTGTATTGCCCCAGCCGTCCATGTGACCTGTATAAGTAATCGTCGTGGGGTCAAGAGAGGGATTTATGCTGATTGAATAATCCGTATAGCCCCCCCCGAACAACATCGCAGCCACTTCAGTGGGGCTCATTACCGTCGGATTTGAGGTCCATACCGGCGCCTCGAAAACGTTGTATGATCCCACGTAAACCTCGCCGGCTTCAGCACTCTGTACGCCAATAGCAAAGAACCCCAAGAGCATAATAAAACTGAAGCGGAGCGCTACTTTAACCCACAATCCCGTTTGCTTTGTTTTCACGTCGTACCCCTTATCGGAAATAGCGTTACCTTAGCGGTAGCCAACCCGACTGATAATGAGCAACCGACGTTCCAAAAAGGAAACTCATATAAGCGCGTGTTTTCTGTTTGTTTATAAAAGGGGCGGCTCTTTTAGGACCTTCAAAAGGTGCCTCTTGTTCCTGTTATGGGCAAAACAATTCCTTAGCCACGCAAACTCCCTGTGGTGACGCCGTGCCAGGCTTTGGAAAAGTACAGCCCTCGATAAGCTCTTCTGGGTCCTGGTGCGAAGGTTCTGGTCCGAATGGAAACAGGCTCTCATCATTGTGGGCCCGGAGACGGTTGTACGTTGGCACCGATCGGGGTTTGCAATGTATTGGCGGGCAATTTCCAGAGGCCGCCGGATAGTGGGCCGGAGAAGGACCTCCAAGGAAGTCCGCGATCTGACTTTCGGATGGTCGCGGAGAACTCCACCTGGCTGTGACCTGTAAAGCTGTTGGATTGATTGTCCGTACAAGGAGGATTGTTCAGACCGTGCGTCCCATCGCACGCAGGGCAGCCCCGTGATCTCGGTGGATCGATTGGACCGCCGCAAATATCCAACCGGTCGCAAAGTCAGCAAGGAAGAAATGAAGGGCATCAATCTTCAACCGGATCGGTTTCATGGTGAATGGAACTATGTCATCAGACCTCATCAGCCCCGAGGTCGTCAAAGGATGGAGATTGGTTGATA
>QHZC01000176.1:9470-28825 GCA_003224515.1 Acidobacteriota bacterium | reverse complement strand
ACGCCATGCGCGCCAAAGAAGAATTGCGCCTCAGCGTCCTGCGGGGAATCAAGGCGGCCATCAAGCACAAAGAAGTCGAAAAGATGCGCACACTCGACGAGGCCGAGTCCATTCAGATTCTGCAAACACTTGTTAAACAGCGCAAGGAATCGATTGACCAGTTCACCAGGGGCAATCGCCCGGAACTGGCCGGAAAAGAAAGCAAAGAGCTCGCCATCATCGAGTCTTATCTGCCTGCCGGCGCCAGTGCGGCCGAAATGGATGCGGCGATCACCAAGGTGATCTCCGAATCCGGCGCGAATTCCCTCAAGCAGATGGGCACCGTTGTGAAAGCTGCCAAGGCGTGCCTCGAAGGCAAGACCGTTGACGGCAAGGTACTCAGCGATCGTGTGCGCGACCGCCTCTCGAAACTAGACTAAGAGTTCGCATCATTCATTCGGCATGCCGCTCCCGGAAACCATCGCGATGCGCTTCACGGAAGAGGACGCAGGCTATGTGACGGTGCGCCCGGTCGTGAAGCAAACGTTTCGTCTCGCCGAACTTGCGGATATGGTTGTGAGCGTGACGGGCAAGAATGTCTCGCGCGTTCAGCAGATTTTCCGCGCCGGTACAGTAGTCTATAACAGTTATCGTTACTGGTGGGACGGTTTCACTTCCGACGAAAACGAAGTCACAGGACTCCTTGCACTTTTCCCGGATGACGACCCCGCGCGTCTTTTTAACCCTGCCCAAGTAACGTCCGTCACTCTCGAAATCGGCGGTGGCACTCAGCGCTCCCTGGTTGGCATCGCGCGCCGCGAAGCTTCATCGAAGAAGCTGTTTCACCAGCGGAGTCCCTGGGAAATCTTGCTTAAAGCAGGGCAAGATTCAACTCCGCGCTACGAGAAGTACTCGCATGCAGAACACGCCGATATCTATCGTCTCCATTTCTCTTCCGATATGGCTGCCTCGGTCCTGAAACAAATACTGGACGCTTCACCGCGTGGTCTGCGAAAAAAATTGGCAGCGCTGCAGCCTCCCGCCGCTATTCTATTCTTTATCCCTCGCACGGGTTCTGTTGGAGCGGGAGCTCCGCCATAGAATGGGAATCGATACGACTCTTCCTCCAGATGTCGGCGCGCGTAACCACTATTCACTTGCCGTGCTTCGCATCGGCGTGGGTATTCTTTTCTTGATTTTTGGCCAATACAAAGTTTTCGGCACAACATTTACTCTTCATGGCGGCTTTCAATTCTGGATCAACAAATTCCTCGAGAGAGGCGCTTACCCTTTCATGGCGCCCATTCTTCGCGGCTTTATCCTCCGGCACGCCACGAGCATGGCCTTCCTGGTGGCTTATGGTGAACTGGCGATCGGGCTCGCGCTCGTTCTCGGCATCCTGGTGCGCTCCGCAAGCTTCTGCGCCCTCCTGTTCATGCTCACGTTGCTCTTCTCTTCGGATTATCCCGGTGCGGGAGCACCCTTCTGGCAATACTTCGGCGCAAGCCTCAGCCATTCGGTGTTTGCCCTCTGCTTCGCCGCGTTTCTGATCGGGCGCGCGGACTCCGTTTGGTCGGTTGCGGCCCTGCGAAGAAATCATTCGAGCGCTAATGAGAATGGGAATCAGTGAGCCGTCGGCTTTAGCACCGCGGTATTTCGTTCGTCGCCTGCGATGACGCGGTAGAGTTCTCTTCAGGTCCTCGACCTTGCCGAGCGGCACGCTCAGCTCTTTTACTTCAAACGTCCGCGTATACTTCAGTGTGTTCCCATTCAATTCCGTTTTACTATGGTAGCTTGCGAAACTGTAGTCCGCGTTCACGGGCGGTGGCAGGTCGTCAACCTCGTAACCCGCCGACAGCGCGATCTCGATGGTGTCCGTGTTCTTCGTAGGCCCATCGAATTCCACGGGGTACATCCGTGGCTCCTTTTTCTCCAGTAGATCACTTGCATTGGAGCCCAGAACTCTGGGCCGCACCAGCAGCAGGTTCCCAGCGGTCTTCGCATAATTTTGTGCGACCAAGGAATACTGGTATCCAAATGGCTGGTCCAGTTGATTCAAGTTGGAAAAAGACGCTTTGGTAATTTGAAATGCGGAAAGTGAGTGAGAGATCAGAGTCTCAATGAACTTCACCCGGTCTCCATCTTTGGTGACAGACTTGAGTGTTGCGCGCTGCTGAGTCCCATAATCACCGTTGCGTTGTTCAACAAAATCGCCGCTCAATGTTCCATTCGAAGTCAGTGTCAGCTTCGCCGTCCGCACAATTCCATTTAACGCGGCGGGTAGTTGAGGGAGCATTATCAGTTCGCCACCGTCCGGGGTGACTAGCAAAGCATAGCTTTCTTGCAATTCACCTCGCAGGCGGTAAATTCATCGGTCGGATCGAAAATGAGCAGGCGCCCTAAGGCAGGAATCCAGAATTCGACGGACTGCGGAAAAGGAAACGGAGCGTGCACCTGGCTGAAATGACCGCTCCGGGGTCACCAGTGGCATTGAGGGATTCGCGGTCGTCTGCGATGTGAGGGTCCCGTCCCATGGGCATTGTTGCTGACCTGAGCAACGTATACCGCCGGACACTACAAGGATGCTACCCCTCTGTCAATAGAGCCTAGGGTTACATTCCTAGATGGCTTGAAGCGTAGAGCTGGGAGAGAGAGGAAAGAGAGCCAATGCCCTTCCACCGGCGAGGATTCTCTTCCCCACCTCGCTCACCTGCGGCATAATCCCCCCGCACAAGGGGCAGCATTTGGCATCCGATTCCGCCTGCGCACGCTGCCTACCATCAATTCCGCGCTACGTGCCGGCCGAAGAAAGCCTCAAGGAATTTACCATTCGCGCGGTGATCCTTGGCGCGCTCTTCGGGCTCCTGTTCGGGGCGGGGACCGTGTATGTCGGCCTGCGCGCCGCGCTCACCGTTTCCGCTTCGAGCCCCATTTCCGTGCTTTCCATCAGCACCCTTCGCGCTTTCGGCCGCTCCACCATCCTTGAAAACAACATTGTCCAGACGACCGGGTCGGCAGGCGAATCACTGGCCGCAGGCGTTATGTTCACAATCCCTGCGCTGATCTTTCTCGGCTTTGGCTCCGAATTCACATTTTGGCGAATCTTCCCGCTGGCGCTTCTCGGTGGATGGCTCGTCGTGCTCTTCATGGTGCCGCTGCGGCGTCAACTCATCGTGAAGGAACACGGGAACCTGGCGTTTCCCGAAGGGACTGCTTGTGCTGACGTGCTGGTCGCGGGAGAACGCGGCGGCTCCTTCGCGGGCCGCGTTTTCTGGGGACTTGGTCTCGGCGGCGTTTACACCTTCCTGATGAACACCGTTCAAGCGTGGACATCACAGCCGGAAAGCCGGCCCAGTTGGTTCCCCGGTGCTTCTTTCCGTGCCGCCATAACTTCGGAATATCTCGGCGTCGGCTACATCATCGGCCCCCGAGTCTCCGGCATACTCTTCGCCGGCGGCATCATCTCCTGGCTGGTCATGATGCCTGCCATTAAGTTCTATGGTCAGCTCGCGAGCCATACGCCCATCTATCCGTCCACGATTCCCATTCCGCAAATGACGCCGGACGACATCTGGCGCAGTTACATCCGACCGATGGGCGCAGGCGCCGTTGCCGCGGCTGGGTTGATCACCCTGTTGCGCACGCTGCCTACCATCATTTCCGCGCTACGTGCCGGACTGAAAGACGTGCGTGCGGAGGGCGCAGGGCAGTCCGCGGCATCCAGCAGAATTGACCGCGACATTCCCATGCGTATCGTGGTCGTCGGTTCGATGATCATTATCGCCATGATGTGGGTCTTGTTGACGTTTCATCCTATGCAAGGCGCAAGCACTTTCTGGTATCAAAACCTCTTCGCCGCCGTGTTCGTTGTGGTGTTCGGATTTCTCTTCGTCACGGTGGCGGGGCGCATCAGCGGCCTCCTCGGCAATTCCTCGAATCCTATCAGCGGCATGAGCATCGCCACGCTAATGGCCACCTGCGCGATCTTCTTCCTCGCCGGATGGACCGCGCCGAACTATGCCGTCCTCGCGCTCATGATTGGCGGCGTGGTTTGCATTGCCGCAGCGATCGCCGGCGCCACCTCGCAGGATTTGAAAACCGGCTATCTTGTCGGCGCGACGCCTTTCTGGCAGCAGATGGGGCTTCTCGTTGGCGTCACCGTCTCCACCGTGGCCATCGGGGCGACCCTGAATTTGATGAACAAAGGCCTGGAGAAGTACATTCCCACGCCAATTCCCGTGAGCATCCAGGCTTTGCCGACCGGCGTGAAAATCGAGCGCGATTTGTTCATTTACCAAAACAAGAGCTACGTTCTGATCAATTCTCTCGGCTCGCATGAAATTCCAGACGGCGAATATCTCTACGACGCGGGCACCAGACAAATCGAGTTTCAATGGGCGCAGGGCATCGGCAGCGACAAAGCTCCCGCGCCGCAAGCGCGCCTGATGGCTACGGTCATCAACGGCATCCTAAATCAGCGCTTGCCCTGGCGTCTGGTGCTCATGGTCGCTGGCCTTTGCCACCGGCTCCTACCTTTCCATCGCCACCACCGGAGCCATGTTTGCTGGCGGCCTGGTCCGATGGCTTGTGGAAGCCACCACAAAGAAAAAGGACGACAGCGAGGCCAGCCCCGGGGCGCTCTATTCCAGCGGCCTGATCGCTGCCGGAGGCGTCTTCGGGCTTCTCGGCATCATCATCAATCTTCTGCAGGACCCGGAAATCTCCAATCGCGTCCCGCATTTCCTCACATCCCTTCTTGGTCTCCCCTGGCGCACCGACCTTTTCGCTTTCGGCCCCAAACTGATGGGACCGCTTGCAACCAGCAACCTTTTCGGCGTTTTCATGTTTGCGCTTCTTGCGGCCTCGCTCTTCTATTTTGCCCGCAAGAAGCTGGACTAGCCGGTCACAAAACCTGCTTTGACGACTGCGGTTCGCCGCCGTACACTGCAACTATGGGGACTGCGATCGGCGCGCGGCGTTACAACTTCGATTGGCGTGGATTCATCACTCCAGGCGTCAAGCTGCTTGTCCTCATTTGCACAGGCGTTTTTCTCTTCCAAACGCTCACGCTTCTCTTGCTCGGTGTGCCTGCTTACAACTGGATCGTGAAATGGTTCGCCCTGATCCCCGAGGCCGTAACGCATCACCTTCCGCCTCGCATCTGGCAACCCTTCACCTATATCTTCCTCCACGGCGGCCTTTTCCACTTGCTGATCAACATGCTCATGCTCTGGATGTTCGGCCGTGAGCTGGAACTCGTTTGGGGGAAACGCCGTTTCTTGAACTATTTCTGCCTCTGTGGAGTGGGTGCGGGGCTCATCGAACTTATCGTCAAGACGATTCCGGTTTTCTTTGGAAAATTGGCTTCCGTGATTCCCACTATTGGCGCCTCAGGCGCTATTTTTGGCGTTCTCATGGCCAACGCTGTGCTCTTCCCCGACCGCCGCATCTGGCTGATTCCCCTTCCAGTCACAATTCCGATGCGTCCCTACGTGGCGGTGATGGGAGCTATCGAATTCTTCTCCACGATCGGCTCTGGCGGGGACAGCATTAGCCACGTGTGTCATTTGGGCGGCATGCTTGTTGGTTATCTCTATCTCCGCCGCGGCTCGTTCCTCTATAACGTCCGGAACACCGTCACTGACTGGCAGCACAAACGCAATCGCAAGCGCTTCGAGGTGTACATCAACAAACACAAGAAAGAACCGCCCTCGCGCCCCGATAATTGGGTTAACTGAACGATGAAATTAGAAGTTTGGTAAAAGAATTCTTTCGATTCTTCGCTCTACGCCGGCCCACCGATGATGTGAAACTTCATGAAGTTGGTCGTCCCGCGAATGCCCATCGGCGTGCCCGCCACAATCCCGATCACGTCGTTCTTGCGCACCAGCCGCTCCTCCAGCAGGCGCTTCTCCGCGACCTTGGCCAGCCCGTCCACCTTTTGCACATCTTGAATCTTTCTTGGCAGCGCGCCCCAGATCAGCGCCATGCGCCGCCGCGTCTCCGCCTCCGGCGAGAACGCGACAATCGGCACCAGCGGTCGGTAGCGCGATACCAACCGCGCCGTGAATCCGCTGTGGGTAAACACCGCGATCAGTTTCATGTGCAGCTCGCGCGAAGCATGGCACACCAGCTCCGCGACGGTTTCCGCCACTTTCAATTGCTCCTGGGGCGCCGGCCGCGGAAATTCCCGGATGCTCGCTTCCGCTTCTTCGATGATGCGGGCCATCATGCCAACGGCCTCGACGGGATACTTCCCCGATGCGGTCTCCGCCGAAAGCATCACCGCGTCCGAGCCGTCGAAAATCGCGTTAGCCACGTCCGAAGCTTCCGCGCGCGTCGGGCGCGGGTTCTCCGTCATCGATTCCAGCATCTGCGTCGCGGTAATCACCGGACGCCGGAACTCCCTGGCGCGGGCAATAATCGTTTTCTGAACCACCGGCACACGCTCCGGATTCATCTCCACGCCCAGGTCGCCCCGCGCAACCATCACGCCGTCGGCGGCCCGGAGAATCGCGTCCAGATTTTCGATGGCCTCGGGCTTCTCCAGCTTCGCGATCACCGGAGCGTCTTTCGCTACGCGGCGAATCAACTGTTTCGCCAGCAGCACGTCTTCGGGGCGCCGGACAAAGCTCACCGCGATGTAATCCGCACCGTGTTTCAGCGCGAAGACCAGGTCCGCGCGGTCCTTCGGCGTCAGCGCAGGCACGCGCAGCGTCACTCCCGGCAGGTTGATGCCCTTATGTTCGCCAAGGGCCCCACCGTTCACCACTTCGCAAATGACGTTCCGGCCGCCGACCCTTTCCACCCGCAATTCGATCAACCCGTCCGAAAGCAGGATGCGATCGCCGCGGTGAACTTCCCTTGGCAGCGGCGTGAAAACCGTGTTCACGCGTGTCGAGTCGCCCAGCACTTTTGCGGTGGTGATCACGAATCGCTGCCCGGTGCGCAGCAGCACCGGCCCGCCACCCGCCAAAGGTCCGGTCCGGATTTTCGGTCCCTGAAGGTCGGCGAGAATCGCGATCGGTTTTTCGTGCTCAACGGCGGCCGCCCGCAACATCGAAATACTCTTCGCATGTTCCTCATGCGTGCCGTGCGAAAAATTGAGCCGGGCCACATCCATTCCCGCGCTCAACAAGCGGTCAATCATCCTCGGCGAACGGCTCGCCGGTCCGATCGTGCAGACTATTTTGGAATGACGAAAACTCATGCTTTCTTTTGTGGCAATGATTTCCGGCTGCTTCTATTTTTCACTGGAAGGCTGCCCGAAACGGCTTTCTTTTTTCAATCTTCTCGATTTGCTTCCCTAGCGCGCGACTACGAATTCCGCGATGACTCGCGCCAATACATCCACTCCCTTGATGAAGGACGCCAGCCGTATCCGCTCGTCATCCCCATGCATCCGCCGCAAATCTTCTTCGGTCAGTGGGAACGGTGTAAAACCATAGGCCTGAACGTTGTGCAGCCGCAACTGCGCAGAATCCGTGGCCCCCGTGGACTGAAACGGCAGCACCGGTGCGTTGGAGAATTCTCTCCCTGCAACTTTTGTGATTGTGGCATAGAAATCGTTTTCCAGCGAAGACGGCGGCGCCGCCAGCCCGGCATCCGGCTGGATCTCAAAACGGATCTGCGGATCATTCACGAGCTTAGTCAGCTCTGCCAACAGCGCATCGACGGTATCTCCCGGCAACAGTCGTATGTTCAGGTTGGCGCACGCCTCCCCCGGAATGACGTTCGCCCGCACGCCTGCCGTCAGCATCGTCGGCGCAATCGAATCCCGCAGCATCGAGTTCCACAGCGGATTCGCGTCCGAAACCACCTTCTGGGCATGTTCGCCGCGGTCCGGAGTATCCAGCGATCGCATCCATTTTCCTATTTCATCGTCTTCGATGGCCGCAAGCTGTTCGAAGTACCGCCGGACAATGGTGGTGAAGTGTACCGGCGCGGAGTAGTTCCCGATTTTCGCCACCGCGGCGGTCAGATGAACCACCGCATTGTCCTTCGTGGGCATCGATGCATGTCCCGACGTCCCGCGCGCGATCACCGTGACGTTAACCGGCACTTTCTCGCTCGCCTGCACGGCAACATATTGCACTTTGCCGTTCTTCAGAAGGACCTCGCCGCCCTCATTCAGCGCAAACCCGGCTGCAAACTTGTCCCAGTATTTCGCGATCAGAATCTTGACGCTGGCGTCCCCAAACTGTTCTTCGTCGGCCGTCGCCAGGAAGATCACGTCGCGATTCAAGCGCGGATTCGCGCGCTTCAGCGCGATGAACGCCGCCAGATTTGCCGCCAGCATCCCCTTGTCGTCGATCGCCCCGCGGCCGTACAGGTACCCGTCCTTTTCCACCGCAGCGAACGGATCGACCGTCCACTTCGACTTCTCCACCCCGACCACATCCATATGCGCCACCAGCAGTAGGGCCTTCGAAGGATCGGCCATCGCCGTGCTTCGCAGCCGCGCCGCCACCGCGCTCCGCCCCGGCGTCAAATCAAGAATTTCCGCCTTGATCCCTTCCTTCGCCAGGATCCCGGCAATGTACATCGCTGCGATCTGCTCGTTTCCTGGCGGATTCGTCGTATTGATCTTGATGAGGTCCCTCAGCCAGCTTTGCGCTTCCTTGGCAATGGCGGACGTATCCCCAATCGGCGACGGATTCAATGGGATTCCCGGCGCCGCCGCTGGCGCAACCTGCGCCGCAACCGGAAAACTTGCGGCCATCGCCAACGCCGCTCCCGCCATCATCTGCACCATGCGATTCCAGTTCACGAATCCATCCTCCTGGTAACGGTTTGCCGCAACCCAGCCGCCTCAGTAAACGTTTTGCCTCAAATGTGCTTCATACTAACATGCAGGTGTGGGCGCTTGGCCGCTGCATCGGCGTTACGTTGCTTTAAATTCAACCGCATCTGGGCAGCCACGTCGTCCCGCAGGCGCGAGTCATCGCCAGCTTGAAGTTTCTTAATTGCAATCGAGGGGTGCATGATGAAGGCCATTCTCTCCGTAGCTCTACTCGCGGCTTTGGCGACCGGCCTGATCTTGCCGCTGGCTGAGAATTCCGTCTTTGCCCAAGCCCCCACCGGCCCGCAGGGTGGTTCCCCGCCGCAACAGCAGAACCCGGCTCCGCCGGCAGCACCCAGTATGGCGCAGCAGCCTCCGCAAGCAGGCGTGACCATTGCCGTTGACGTGCCCATTGTTACCCTCGATGTTGTCGCCACCACGCAACACGGTGACATCATCCCTGGTCTCAAGAAAGAAAACTTCCGCGTCCTCGACGATGGCGTGCCGCAGACCATCACGAACTTCGTTCCCACCGACGCCCCCATTACCATGGTCCTGCTCCTGGAGTTCAGCAGCCGTGGCTATTACAGTTTTTTTTCACAAGTCGGAAAGTACTGGGCAACTGCGCTTTTTCCCAGTTTGCAGCAAAAAGACTGGATCGCCCTGGAAACTTTTGACATGAAGTCCCGCATCGAAGTCGACTTCACACAAAACAAAGATGAAGTGATGCAGGGACTGTACCATCTCTATTTTCCTGGGTTCAGCGAATCGAATGTGTTCGACGCCATTCTTGATACCGTGGATCGCCTGAAGGACGTAAAAGGCAAAAAGTCCATCGTCGTGCTGGCCAGCGGCGTGGACACGTTTTCCAAACATACCCTCGATCAAACCATGAAGCAGCTCCGCCAGAGCGACGTGACCGTTTTTTGCGTCGGCTTGGGCCGCGCCTATCAGAACTTCGTCGATATGAACGGTGGAATGGGCAGCATGTCTCGAATGAATTACCTGCAAGCGGAAAATCAACTCAAGACCTTTGCGCAGGAGACCGGCGGCTACGCCTGGTTCCCGCAATTCGAAGGCGAAATGCCCGGTGTGTTTCGCGATGTCGCCGCATTCCTCCGCCACCAGTACAGCCTCTCCTACTCACCAACAGCCGGCGCGAAAGACGGCAAATTTCACAAGGTTAAGGTGGAGCTGGTCGCGCCCGATGGTGGTCCGCTCACCGTGCTGGACCAAAAAGGCAAGAAACAGAAATTCCAGGTCTACGCTCGCGAAGGCTATCAGGCGCCCAAAGGCGGCGTCGGCGATTGAGCGGCGAACGTGGGCTTAAGGTTTTCGCATTCAGGATTGATTAGCCAGAAGGTCTTCTTGGTTTGACCGAACCTGTTCGATCGAGCGTCTCTTAACTCAGGACCCAAAACGGCTTCAATATCCGCGCGCAAAATCAACCCGGTTAAACATTTCGCGCTCGTCAAACCATCTCTCTAGCAATTCGATCAAAATCGCCGTCTGCCGGTCCCAGAGCCGGTCGCTCACCCCGCTCGTGTGCGGGGTCATGAACAAATTCGGCGCCTTCCATAACGGACTCTCCGCCGGCAACGGCTCCGTCTGTGTCACGTCCAGTGCCGCGCCGCCTAGCGCGCCACTTGCAAGCGCCTGAACCAGCGCCGCTTCATCCAGGAGCGACCCGCGCCCAACGTTTATCAGTCTCGCTCCAGGTTTCATCCTTGCGATTTGTGCCGAACCGATCAGGCGTTTGGTTTCCAATGTCTCCGGAGCTGAAATCAGCACGTAATCCGCATCCGGCAACGCTTCTTGTAATTTGGCTGCGGGAAAGATCTTTTCCGCAGCGGCGCGGTCTCCGTCACCAGATCGCGTCACCCCCCAAACCTTCATGTCAAACGCCTTCGCGCGCTTCGCCACTGCCCGCCCGATGGAGCCGTAGCCCACGATCAGCAGCACTTTCCCATTCAGCTCCGTCAAATGCTGCGGCTTGTCCCAAATCTCCTGCTGAGACCATCGCGCCCGGTCCTGTCCCCGCACCGAATCAGGAAAATTCCGCGCTAGTGCGAGCAGCAAACCGATGGTGTGCTCCGCCATCGGCACAGAAAAAATACCGCTCGGATTCGTCACTATGATTCCCGAATCCCGCAGTTCCGGATACATTAGCTGCGTCACGCCCGCCGCCGTCGAGTGAATCCATTTCAGCTTCTTCGCGGCCTTCAATTGCTCGGCGCGCAGCGAGTACCCCACAAAAATGTCCGCATCCGGCAACTCTTCCCCCAGCCGATCGTAGTTCGGCAAATGCAAGACGCGCATCTCCGGCCATAGCTTTCGAATGGCCTCCGCCATCGCCGGCTTCGGCCGCCACTCCGTAAACGGGTGCCAAACACAAATCACAAGTTTTGTTCCTGCCGGTGTTGTACGGCTCATGGTCAGACTATGAAATGATGCGCAAATCCGTTCCCGTCATATCCGCAGGCCGCGGCTGTCCCAGCGCGCCGAGCATCGTCGTCGCAATGTCCCGCAGCGAACCGCCCCGCTTCAACTGCAGTTTGTCATCAGCACTCACCAGAATAAGCGGCACAGGGTTCGTTGTATGGTACGTGTGCGGCCCCCCGGTCTCCGGATCGATCATCGTCTCTGCGTTCCCGTGGTTCGCGGTGATGATCCACACTCCTCCGCGCGGCTTCAGCGCCTGGTAAATCCCCGCCAGTCCCGCGTCCACTGCTTCCACGGCTTTGATCGCCGCTTCCAGCTTTCCCGAATGCCCCACCATGTCTGCATTCGCATAATTCATGATGATGGCGTCGAACTCGCCCTTCTCGAGCGCTTTCACGACCGCGTCCGTAATTCCCGACGCGGACATTTCCGGCTTCAAATCGTAAGTGGCCACTTTCGGCGACGGCACCAGAATGCGCTCTTCTCCGGCGAACGGCTTCTCCACCCCGCCATTGAAAAAATAAGTCACGTGTGCGTACTTCTCCGTCTCCGCGGTCCGCAAATTCTTGTACTGCAGCTCTGCAAAGACCTGCGCCAGGATGTGCTCCAGTTTTTCCGGCGCAATCACGTACTTCAGCCACGGCCAGTTCTTGTCATACTGCGTCATCGCCGCAAAAAACAGATGCTTCGGCCGCTTAGCATCGGCAAACTTATCGAAGTCCGGCGCCGCAAGCGCGTAGGTCATCTGCCGCGCGCGGTCCGCCCGGAAGTTGTAGAAGATCACTGCATCGTCGTCGTGAATCAGTCCGACCGGTGTGGCAGAAGCTCCGCTCCCCTTGGTCACTACGATCGGCTTGATAAATTCATCCGTCACTTCCGCTTCATAACTCCGCTCGAGCGCCGCAACAGGATCATCCGTCCTCGTCTCCGCTTCGCCGTGAACCAGTGCGCGATAAGCCAGCTCGACGCGTTCCCAGCGGTTGTCGCGGTCCATCGCGTAGTAGCGCCCCACCAGCGTCGCTGTCTCGCCTACTCCCAGCTCGCACATCTTTTGCTGCAACTGACGCACGTAGTTGCGCCCGCTGTTCGGCGGCGTGTCGCGTCCGTCCATGAAGCAGTGCACAAACACTCTTTCCACTTTTTGCTGTTTCGCCATCTCCAGTAGCGCAAACAAATGTTGAATGTGCGAGTGCACCCCGCCGTCGCTCAGCAATCCCAAAAAGTGCAGTTGCCGGGCCCGCCCGCGCTCCATCGCCTGCTGAAAAAGCGGCACGTTCGGCAGTTGCTTATTCGCGATCAGCAGGTCGATCCGGGTAATGTCCATGTGCACGATTCGCCCCGCGCCCATGTTCATGTGCCCCACTTCGCTGTTGCCCATCTGGCCTTCCGGCAATCCCACAAACGGCCCGGAGGTATGAATCAAGGTATTGGGAAACTTTTTAATCAGTTCGTCATACCTCGGCTTGCGCGCCAGCGCGATCGCGTTTCCTTTCGTCTCAGCGCGGTATCCCCATCCATCCAACACCGTCAACACAATCAGTCTCGGTCGTTTGCTCATAGTGGTTAAGAATACCTACACTTCGCCGTCAGTGTCATTTCACAGGAGCGAAGGTCTGACCAAACCTGGGAGGGTGGGTCACGCGACGACCGAGCGCATCGTGTCGGAGAATCGCGTGATGAGTTCACGTTTCTCGGAAAGTTTGTTCCAGGCGATTCCAATTTGCCATTCCGCTTCGGCCATCGGCAGTGGATGGAAGCTCACTCCGGGCACATTCATTCGCATGGCAGAGCGGGGCACCAGTGAGACGCCGAGGCCGGCTCGGACCAAATTCAGGATCGTAAACGTTTCATTCGCTTCCTGAATAATCTCTGGCATGAATCCGGCGCGGCGGCACACGGCAAGAACATGGTCATAGAATGTCGTTGATGCCGCCCGGGCTATAAGGAGGAATGGCTTGTCTCGCAAGCAGTCCAAGCCGTCTTTGGCTCGGTACGGCGTTGAACTCCGCGCGAGCCACCGGCAAGCGGATAATCCCGATGTCAATTCGCTCTTCCAGCAGTGCCCTGGTTTGCGCTGGAGTGGACATATCCCGCATCTGTATTTCCACTCCAGGATAGCTCTTCCGGAACCGCAAGATCGTTTGCGGCAGAATTTCGGACGCCGATGCAATCCCGAATCCGATCCGGAGCGTCCCCGCTCGTCCCTCTGCTGCATCGCGCACTCGGCCCAGTGCCGCTTGCGAATCTCGCAGCAAGCGCTCGGCTAAAGGGATCAGCACACGGCCCGCCTCCGTCAGCACAACCTTTCGGTGCGTCCTTTCAAACAGCGCTCCGCCCGTTTTTTCCTCCAGCCTCCGGACTTGCTTGCTTAGCGCCGGCTGCGATACAAACAGACGCTCTGCAGCCCTTCGAAAATGGAGCTCCGAAGCCAGCATCAAGAACGAGCGCAATTCATCCAAGTCAAGGGTCATGCCAATAAGTTATCACGCATGCACAATCGATTCATTGGACGAATTTCAAAAAACCACCGAGAATCCTTCGGGAGGGCCGTAATGAATGCCGGACCGATCGACTTGCTCACCGGCCGTCGAGAAATCAGCGCCGTGATTCTCGACTACGGCGAAGTTCTCTGCTCCCCTCCTTCCCCTGACGCTATTGCGGGCATGGCGGGCGTCCTTGGCATTGACGCGCAAAACTTTCTGGCCATCTACCGTTCCTCGCGCAACCCCTACGATCGCGGCGATCTCACGGCGCATGCCTATTGGGTCGAGTTTGCGCGCCGCGCCAACGTCCCCATCGGTCACCAGGACATTCGAAAACTCCGCCGATTGGACGTGGCGATGTGGAGCAACGTCACAGAGGAAATGACGGAATGGCTCGCGCGCGTCCACTCGGGTGGCTTTCGAACCGCTATTCTTTCAAACATGCAAACGGATATGGCTGCCCACACCAGGAACAACTTCGCTTGGCTGCGCCACATCGATCACCAGGTTCTCTCGTGCGAGGTACGTTCCATCAAACCGGATCCGGCCATCTACCGGCATGCCCTTTCGCTGCTGGAAGTTCCGCCCTCGGAAGTGCTCTTCGTCGATGACCGCGAGGAAAACATTCAAGCCGCTCGTTCCGCAGGCATCCGCGGGATTCTCTTCCAATCCGTCTCACAATTCCGCGTTGAGCTGCAAGCGCTTGGTTTTCCGATTCTCCCCGCACCCGGCTCCGCCGGTCAGCGCTCACCGGAATGAGCATGGTCCCACCTGTCCTTTGGTCCAGTTAAGTCATGCATCGCCGCCGGCATGGGCCAAACAGCGGTGAGATTTTCCACCTCTATAATGGAACCATCGGCGGAGGTGCCCATGATTCTTCCCATTGATTGTGATCTCTTCGGTTTTCTATGGACCACCGCAACCGTGGTTTTCGGGAGCAAGCCTAATTTGCGAAAGAATTCGCGCCCCATCCCCCTCCGCTACCAAAGGGAGGTCGTCGCCGATTCTTCCTTGTCTGATGCACAGAAAAAATACCTTGCGCCACTCGATTCACAACTCGAGGCATTGAACTACCGCCCTATGTGCACCTATCGAGTGACGAATTACGGAGCGAATTTGCTTCGCGAGTATTCGAATCCGGCTGACCCTGCAAGCTGCACACTGACGATCGTGGAGGTACAAACCAACGTCAACGGCGTCAAGGGCGTGAAAAACAGTCACGTTGTCAATTTCACGACGCGCTTTTCGGGCGGCAAGTGGCTCACCACTCGCAACATGGAGCTCAAGACGGTGATGGATACGCCTGATTACCGCATCGTTCTGGAGTGCCCGCACGTCACTGATCTCGCGCAATTGAAGAACAAGCATGACGCGCGCTCCGCTTCCTTGGGAACTCCGGTTTCACCGCCGCGCGATGTCGAGAGTATTTTTGCGGAAGGCCAGATGGACCACGAGCGCTTTTCGGGTTACCAGGTGCAGCGCGGTATCCTGCGGCTGAATCCGCAGGGAGATGCATATCTCATTACGGACAAAGCTTTCAACCGCGGGATTCGCAATTTCTTCAATCCCTTCGCGCACCGCATCTCGCTGGCGACTGTTCTTTTCTCCTTGTTGATCGGTGCGGTGCTTCCTTTGTTCGGCATATTGAAGCTTGCGCCGGCGGTTGCAGAAAGGCTTGGCCCGGCCCCGGCCGTGGGCTTCAACCCGTCCACGCTGGCGATTGCAGCCTGTTACGCTTTGGCGGGGATCATTCTGGGCTTCATCGGCGAAGCGCAATCGTACGTGTGGGTGATGCTCATCACCTATGCACCGGCACATCTGCTTGCCGGATCGACCCTGGGCTGGTTTCCCTACAGTACCCTGGCCTTCGGAATCAGTTATTTCGTGTGCCAGGCCAAGCGCAAACGCCGGCTTGTTCTGCAATCGTAGAAACTGGAGTCCTCGGCCGTGACTTGATTCATCCAGCCACGGAATCACGCCGCGAATTCGCCGAGAGCCGCGAGCAGCCGTGCCACTTCTTCCATGGTGTTGTAGTGCACCAACCCAACCCGCAAGACGCCGCCGTGCTGTTCCACTCCCAGGCGCTCGGACAGATTCAAGGCATAAAAATTCCCGTCCCAGGTGAAAATCCCGCGATCGCCCAGGAAGGTGGCGATCGCGGTTGGGTTGTGATTACCCATCCGGAATGACAATGTCGAGCAGCGCTCACCAAATCGTTTTGCGTCAGTGATGCCGAAAATGCGCATTCCCGGAATTGTCTGCAATCCCTCGATCAACGGGGTCAGCAATCCAGTTTCGTATTGATGTGTCACGCGGTACGCCGCCTGCAGCGCCTCCCGGCGGCTCTTCACCGTCGAATCGCAATGACGTCCCAGTTCCGCAATGTAATCGATCGCCGCTCGAATCCCCGCGATCAATTCCTGCACCTGCGTTCCGGTTTCCCAGCATTCCGGCGAAACGTTCGTGGCTGGCCGCACTTTGTACGGCTTGAACCTCTGCAGGTGTTCGCGCTTCCCGTACAGCGTTCCCATGTGTGGCCCGAAAAACTTGTACGCTGAGCACGCCAGAAAATCGCAATCAAGCGCCTTCACGTCGATCAGTCCGTGCGGCGCATAGTGCACGGCATCGACAAACATCAGCGCCCCGACCGCGTGTGCCAGTTTCGTAATCTCCGCAACCGGATTGATCGTTCCCACCATGTTTGACGCATATCCAACGGCGACAAGCTTCGTCTTTGCCGAAAGTTTTCGCTTCAGATCTTCCAAATCCAGGCTGCAATCGGTTTCGCAAATATCAACCTGTTGGATCACCACGCCTTTTTCTTCCAGCGCCCGCCACGGCGCGACGTTCGCATCATGGTCCAGTGTCGTCACTACAATCTCGTCGCCCGGTTTCAATTCTCTTCCGATCGCTCGCGCCAGCGCAAACGTGATCGTCGTCATGTTCTGCCCGAAAACAATTTCATTGCGGTCGCAATTGAAAAAATCCGCCAGCGCCGACCGTGTGGAAAGAATCATCTCATCGGTTTGCCGGCTGTTCAGAAATGCGCCGTAGGTATTCGCGTTAGCACGCAAAAAATAATTTTGCACCGCATCCATCACTTGTTTCGGCACCTGCGTCCCCGCCGGCCCATCCAAAAACGCCGCCGTGTGCCCGTTCACCTGCAATTTCAGTGAAGGAAATTGTTCGCGAACCCATTTGATATCGAAAGCTTTTGTCGCCGAACTCTGCATCACAGATGTGCTCATCGTCTCTTTCCCGGCACGAAGGATTTCGATCTTAGCTCTGCTAGTCTCTCACAGGTAACACTGGCGTTGTAAGGCCCCAGCATCCAATTTGGAAGCACATTCTTGACGAGCCGGTGGCCGACCAAGGGCAGTGTTCCCGCAGGGCGTGATAGCATATCTAAAGTTGTTCCTCACTCATGCCGCTTTGGCGCCGGCTATAAATCAAATGGGCGGTCGCGAAGCGGCCGACTCCGCGCCATGCTTCTCCATGAGGTGTGCCGTGCCCGAAACCATTCCGCCAACCGAGCGTACGCGGGTAGTGCGCGAATCGCATCGCGGCGCCTACGATCGCCAAACCGTCGACAAGATCCTCGACGAAGCTTACGTGTGCCACGTCGGATTTTCTGTCGATGGCCAGCCCTACGTGATTCCCACGCTCTACGCGCGGGTTGGTGATGCGATTTATTTTCACGGTTCCGCAGCCAGCCGCATGCTGCGCAATGTAAGCGATGGCATTTCCGTGTGCGTCACAGTAACTCTTACGGATGGCTTCGTTCTGGCCCGCTCCGTCTTTAACCACTCCATGAATTACCGCTCCGTCGTCGCCCTCGGCAAAGCTACTCGTGTCGATGCGCCGGAAAAGAAACTCGAAGCGCTGCGTGCCTTCACCGAAAAAATACTTAGCGGACGCTGGAACGATGCTCGCCAGCCCAACGAAAAAGAATTGAAAGCCACGAGCATTCTCTGTCTGCCACTCACGGAAGTATCCGCGAAGATTCGCGTCGGCCCGCCGGAGGACGATGCCCCGGACTACGCGCTGCCGGTCTGGGCCGGCGTCATTCCTCTCTCCCTCACACCGGGCGCGCCGATCCGCGACGAGAAGTGCGATCCGACGATTCCGACGCCTGCCTACGCGGCGCATTACCAGCGATGAATCGCAGGTGCATTCCTATTCCTTATGGCCAGATTCTCTGCGGTCATGTCTGCACGGCACCGAGAAAATCCGCAGCTGAACACATCAAGATCAAATCGGATCGCCGAACTGATGCTTTCCAGATTGGCTAGCGGATCCGATGCAAGCAGCAATTCCCGTTCGACACTCGAGACCACGCTATCGCCGCCGCTGCAACTTCCTCCAGTTTCACAGGTGCGCCCATCAGCACAATGGCCAGCGCGGCGACTTTCACTGCCGCGTCCCAGCCGTCGAGGTCCGCCTAGCCGGTTCCCCCACGCCAATGGCCTTGGTGCGTTTCACTGCTTGGTGGAACGAGCGGCCTTTTTCAATTTCAGTAAGGACTACGTTGTTCGTGGAATTAAGCACCCCCGGAAAATCCCCGCAGAACCGTCGCGGGCAGACCGAGTGGAAACATCGAAAAAATCGGGACGCCGTCCATGACCGTCGCTTCGCAAAGAAACTTCTTCTTTTCTCGTGAGCGAGCGCCGCGAGTTCGCAAAGGGCATGGACGATCGGTCCTTTGTTCGCCGTTGATGGCATGCGCTGCAAGTTCGAGGGCGGCCTTTAGGTGCTCGACCGCGGGACGACCTGTTTGCTCATTGAGCCGGCTGGCCTCAAAGAAAACGTCCGCACGCGTTTTTTCCAGCCACTCGGGAACCTCCCGGCACGGTTGGGGCAGGGGGGCCGGGCCGGTGACCGTTGCGGATGGGGAGAAGGCTTAGGCCATCGGAGTCGGCCACCCAGCCGGCCCGGCGTGTGGCGACACGCGTCAGCCGCCAGCGCACCTCATATCGGGCGGCGGAGCTTAGTTTCCTTGGCGACGAGCAAGCGCAGAAACTCCCGGCCAAGTTGCCAAAGCCAACGATCGCGAGATTATAGGAAGGGATGACGCGGCTCTTTCCGAATCAGTGTGCCGTTGCAGTCGTCAGTTTTGCAGCGGTGGAAGAGATGAGCGCAGCTTCGTCCTCGAGCACGCGCGAGACGACAACGATTCCTTCGTCGGCTTGCTTCCACCGTTTTTGTTCGATGGCTTCGCGAACGGCGGGCACGGTCTTCGCCGCGTAGCCGGTATAGAAACCCGGGGCGTAGAGCTGGTGTTTGAACCAGGGGCGATTGGGAAGGCCCTCCGCAGTCGTGAGTTTGCGCTCACTATCGATAAGCAACTTGTTGACTTCGGCGAGCGACGCGGAAGTCAGCGCGGCGCCGCCGTTGGCGTTCGCTTGTTCCAGCGCCTTGCGATATTCCGCGGCAGTGCGCGTGAGCGCGTCCACGGCATTCTCGAAGGGCGTGAAATTCAGGTGTGGCGGGACCCCTTCCGCGGAGGGCGGCACAAGAGGCCGCTTCGGGTCATTGGTGGCCTTGAAAACGCCTTCTTCGATTTCCTTGTTGCGTTCACGAATGTCGTCCTGCATTTTTTGCGAGAGGGTTTTCAATTCTTTGAGGTAAGTCTGGATCGTGTCCGCAAAATCTCCAAACTCGAAAGGAAG
>QHZC01000176.1:0-9403 GCA_003224515.1 Acidobacteriota bacterium | reverse complement strand
ATCGTCATAGATGGAGTGGTAGATGCCGCCGCCATCTTCACCACCGAACCCGATATTGAGGGAGGCCACGCCGTCGTGCTGAAGAAACGCGGTGTAGTCCGAGCCGGAGCCCAGCGCGGGAACACGAAGATCGGCGCGTTTGCGGACTTCTTCGCGCTGCTCCGGGGTTTTGGCATTGAAAATTTCTCGCAGTTGCAGACGCTTCCACGCGCTTAGTTTTGTTTCCGGGTCGGATATCTCGCGAGCGATATCGTTGCTGAATTTTTCAAGCGTGTGCGACCCTTCGATGCCGAGATAACCGCGGCCATTGGCGTCAGAATTGATATACGCCACGGCATGGGCGCGCAATTCATCATAGTGCTGCTCGGCCCACTCCGTCGAGCCAAGGAGTCCCGGCTCTTCTCCGTCCCACGCACAGTAAATGATGGTGCGCTTCGGCTTCCAGCCGGATTTGACCAGCTCGCCGAGAGACCGCGCTTCCTCCAGGATGGCGATTTGTCCAGAGACGGGATCCTCCGCTCCGTTCACCCATCCATCGTGATGGTTGCCGCGAATCACCCACTCATCCGGAAAAGTTGAACCCTGAATTTTTGCGATCACGTCGTACAGCGGTTTGATGTCCCAATTCGATTTCACTTTGAGGTGAACTTTTGCAGGGCCAGGGCCGAGGTGATAGGTGATGCTGAGGCCGCCGCGCCATCCTTCCGGAGCCACTCGCCCGGTCAGTGCGGCAAGCAGCGGCTGCGCGTCGGCATAGGATATCGGCAGCACGGGAATCTTGGTGATAGTGGGAGCTTCTTCGACCTTCAGCCGCTTGGCGTCTTTCGTAGCTCCAACGCCCGGCGTGAGCGGGTCACCGGGATAAATCGGCATGTCCGCAACGCTGCCGCGCTGGACTCCATCTGGCGGGCGGTAAGCCCCGGAAGGGAAAGTCTCTCCCGGGACAAATCCGTCCTCATGGGGGTCGGAGTAAATTAAGCAGCCAATGGCGCCATGTTCGGCCGCAACCTTGGGCTTGATCCCGCGCCAAGAGTGGTAGTAGCGCGCGATGACAATCTTGCCCTTGACGGAAACACCCATGCGCTCGAGCTGCTCGTAGTCCTCAGGAATTCCGTAGTTGACATAGACGAGAGGGGCAGTCACGTCGCCGTCGATAGAGTAAGCATTATAGGTGGGGAGCTGCTCGGATTGCTGATTCGAGGTGAGGTCCTGCGGAAGTGCGGGTTCCTGGAGTTTGGCGACAAACTCAGGGCCCCCTTCGACGAGCTCAACGAGGCGTTCCCTGGGCGTGGGAAAGAGAACTTCGAACTGCTCGATGTGGGTATCGAGACCGAACTCCTTGAATTTTGCGGCGATCCATTCGGCGTTGTCCTTGTCGTAGGGCGAACCGACGTGGTGCGGGCGCGCGGAAAGACGCTGCATGTAGGCGCGCAGATTGTCCGGGCTGGGAAGGGCGCGGAGCTTCTCTTCCCACTGGCGCTCCGCCCGAGAAGATTCGGCGGAGTAACCGAACAGCGGTTGCTCGTCGGCGATTACGTGACTGCCGACCGGAGCAAGCGAGAGGGCCACAAAGAAAATGGATGCAATTCGGACGGTACGGTTCATTGTTCCTCCAGAATGGAGCGGGTATTCTGCCTGAAGGCAAGCAAATTGAAAATGAGGGAATCGGAGTTAACCATAACGCCCACTCCCCCCTATGTTTCCTCTAAATGCGGATCTGACTAAAGGGCACAGGCAAGATTTTTGGGAATCTGAGATTGATTCTAAAGGGGTTAATGAAGAGGGGTTCGAGGGGTTCGAGGAGTTCCAGAAATTCATGAACGTGCGCATTCTAAGGGGTTATGGGCGAAATTCACAAAAACTCCGAAGAAGTTAGATCGTCTTTGCGCAAGAGGCGCAAAAGAGAGCGGGGTAAGGCGTTCGACTTGGGGAAACACAGCCAAAATATTACTAGGGTTGTAATTACGTGGCTAGTTGTTGCTCTCAGTCAGTTCAATGAACCCTGGCAAGAACCAAAACGAGCGCTTCCTTTTCAAGGCTTTGCCGCATTTTCAGCCGATGGTTTTGGACATGAGGACATAGTGGCAGGGAACTTTGGCGGGCACGTCCGGAGCGAAAGGGGCGGTGCCGGTTTCGACGTAACCGAGGTGGCGATAAAAGGCAGGGAGCGGCGCGCGCGCGCTGATGACACGAAGGTCGACCACATTACAACCAGCTTCGCGGAAGAAATTCTCGGCGGCATCCATTAGCCTGCGGCCGAGCCCGGTTCCTTGACGCTGAGGGTCCACGCCAAGCAAGCCCAAATAGCCGCGGTGACCGTCAACTTCAACGTAGACGCAACCAGCCAGGTCAGCGGAATCTCCAGCGACGAGGAATTTGCCTTTTTGCATGTAGGAGCGAACTCCTTCGGCGTCGATGCGGTGGCCTTCGATGAAGGGCCGTTCGACGCGAAAAGCAGCATTGATCAAGCGGACCAGGGCGTCGACGTCGCCAAGATTCGCAGGGCGAAAAGCCAAGGCATCTGATTGAGAGAATGATTGGGCAGCTTCGCTCATGCGCGCTCTAGCATTCTAACGCGCATTTCTCTCTGGAGAGAGGGTTCCGCAATCGAGTGCGAACGCGATAATCTATTGCTCAAAAGCAGACAACCGCTGAGCGGCCAATGACCAGGCATGACAGGTCAATCGAGGATTCAAAGAAGCGCCCGACTCTTGCAGCCTGCTTGAAGAAAACGCTGAGATCGTTCGGCGATCCTCGTCGGATCGCCTCGGCAGGACAACGCTTTTTGTTTGCCACCTGATCCGCGGCGAATGGCCAGTGCTGCTAGAATTTAACGAATGGGAAGCTCCATGAAACAAGAAAGATCGTTCATGCCGTGCGCTGCGCTTTCAGCATTCCTGGTGATGACCGTCGCCGCGTCGGTGGCACAGGTGAAGGCAGGAGCTTTGCCGGTGCGGCGGGAGTTCTTGAAGAAGCTGGTCGAAGCCGCGGTGGAGAGAGCGCAATACCTGGTGCGCTACGATCCGGAATGATGTCGGCAGGCGGGGGTGCTCCAGCAAGGAGCGCCGGCCTGGAGGCCGCAGCTAGGAAAGCGCTGCTCGGCCGTGGAAACGGGCGGAGGAGCCGAGTTCTTCCTCGATGCGGGTTTTGATCTGCCCGGCGGCGGTGCCGACGGCGAGATCGGCGATGAAGGTGTCCTCGGTTTCGCCCGAACGATGAGAGATGATCGAGTTGTAGCCGGCTTTGCGGGCGAGCTCGATGGCGTCGATGGTTTCGGTGACGCTGCCAATCTGGTTCAACTTGATGAGAATGACGTTGGCGATGCCATCGTTGCTGCCGCGGGAGAGGCGCGCGGTGTTGGTGACGAAGAGGTCGTCGCCGACAAGTTGAATTTTCTTTTTGGACGTCTTGCTGCCGATGCTCTTGGTCAGGGACTTCCAGCCCGCCCAATCGTCCTCCGCCATTCCGTCTTCAATAGATACGATGGGATACTTTTCGGCCCAAGTGGTCCAGTAGGCAGCCATCTGCGCCGAAGTATGAGTGGACTTGTCCGATTTCTTGAAAACGTAATTGTTGCTCGCCTTGTCGTAGAACTCGCTGGAGGCGGGATCGAGCGCGATGCTCACTTGCTCGCCCGGTTTGTAACCGGCGGCAGCGATGGCTTCCAGAACGATTTGAATGGCCTCTTCGTTCGATTTGCAGCTAGGGGCAAAGCCGCCTTCGTCGCCCACGGCCGTCGAGTAGCCATGCTTCTTCAGCGCGGTCTTCAAAGCATGGAAGATTTCCACTCCCCATCGCAACGCTTCCGAATGAAAGTCAACGGAACTGTCGGCATGTGCGCCGCCATTGAGAATGTTCATCATCGGACCAGGGAGCAGATTCGCGGACGGATCCGTGGAATAGCGCGAGAGATATTTGTAGAGCGGCTGTTTGAGGGCGATGGCGGCGGCGCGGGCGGCGGCCATGGAGACGGCGAGAATGGCGTTGGCACCGAGGCGGGACTTTGTGGGGGTGCCGTCGAGGGAAATCATCTTCTGGTCGAGCACGCGCTGGTCGGCGGCGTCGAAGCCGACTATGGTCTTGGCGATTTCGGTGTTGACGTTCGCGACGGCCTTAAGGACGCCCTTTCCGAGATATTTCGATTTGTCACCATCACGCAATTCGAGGGCTTCGTGCTCGCCAGTGGAAGCGCCGGAAGGGACCGCGGCACGGCCAAGCGAGCCGCTATCGAGAATGACGTCGGCTTCCACGGTGGGATTGCCGCGGGAATCGATGATTTGGCGAGCGCGAACGTAGGCGATTCTTGTGGACATGGTGGTCTGTTCTCCTGAGCAGATGCGAATCGATGATTTTACAGAACATTGCCACGGAGTCACAGAGGCACGGGAAATGAATCAAGATTGGAGAAGTATGGCGGGGCAGCTCGATTTAAGCCGATTCGGGTTCTTCGATGAGGGATTCCTGCCGAACGACGACGACGATGCCGGAATCGGTGACGTGGAAGCGGCGTTTGTCGGCTTCGAGGTCATAGCCGATCTCGGTGCGCTCGGGGAGACTGACGTGGCGGTCGATGATGGCGCGGCGGATGCGCGAATGGCGGCCGATGTTCACGTGATTGTAGATGATGGATTGCGAAACTTCCGAGTAGCTGTTGACGCGCACATCGTTGCCGATCACGGATGTCTGTACGCGGCCGCCGGAGATCACCGAACCGCCGGCGACGATGGAATCGAGCGCCAGGCCCATGCGCTCCGGGTCGGCAAAAACAAACTTTGCGGGCGGATACTGGTGTTGCCAGGTGCGCAGCGGCCAGGCACTGTCGTATAGGTTGAAGACCGGCGACACGCTGACCAGATCCATGTTGGCATCATAGTAGGCGTCCAGCGTGCCCACATCGCGCCAATACAGAGCGTCCTTGCTGTTTTCATCGACGAAGTTGTAGGCGAAGACGCGATGTTTCGAAATGATACGCGGAAGGATGTCCTTGCCAAAGTCGTGGTGCGACTTGGGATCCTCGGAATCGGCCAGAAGGATGGGAATCATGAGCTGGGTGTTGAAGATGTAGATGCCCATCGAGGCGTTGCAATAGCCCGCATGGTGCGGGGACTGTTTTGGCTCCGCAGGCTTTTCCTCGAAGCCGACAATGCGCCAGTCTTTGCCGACTTCGATGACCCCGAACTGCCGCGCCGCTTGTTCCACAGGAATCTGAATGGTGGCGACCGTGACGTCCGCTCCGGACTCGACGTGCTGCTCAAGCATCTTCGCGTAGTTCATCTTGTAAATGTGATCGCCGGAGAGGATGAAGACGAATTTCGAACGCTCGCTGCCGATCGAGTAAATGTTCTGGTAGACCGCGTCGGCCGTGCCTTGATACCACTGCTGCGAGACGCGCATCTGCGGGGGCAGGACTTCGATGTAATCGCCGAGGCCGGCGAGGGGCGACCAGCCGGCGCGGATGTGGCGGTTCAAGCTAAGGGCTTTGTACTGAGTGAGGATGAAGATGCGGCGGAGATTCGAATTGATGCAGTTTGAAAGCGTGATGTCGATGATCCGATAGAGAGCGCCGAAAGGCACGGCAGGCTTGGCACGGTCGCGAGTGAGCGGCCAGAGGCGTTCGCCCTGGCCTCCTGCAAGGAGTACTACGATGGCATCCCGCATATCGGACATTGGCTGCCCCCTGCGGCGCGGAAAGAGAAGCGGCTCATTCTAACAACAGATACAGGGAAAAAGACAACCGCGGTGGTATCGAAGCCGGTGCGGGGTAACCGGCAAGTGAGGAAGGCTCGCGGAGGAGCACCTCAATCCAAATCCTTGGAATCCCTCCTATTTATCCTTGCGGCAACAGAGTATACAGGTGGTTATGAGGTGGGTTCAGTACCGCGGCAGGGGTCAGAAAGTGCAAAGATTCCTTGACTTGCATGGCGGGAATTGATTAGAAGATGCCAGCGACCTTTCTGGGTGCATCCGTAAAGCGGACAAGACATGCGATAATCAGTAACAGGGGCGGTGCCCGCAGCAATACACAGCCGGCAGTAGCTTGGCCGGCGAGAGGCACTGCAAGAAACCAATCCGAACCGGATTGGGGGTGAATTAATACCGTGGCTGAAGTCATCATCCAAGAAAGTGAATCTCTGGAAAATGCCCTGCGGCGTTTTAAGCGCAAGGTGCAACAGGAAGACATCATCAAGGAAATCAAGAAGCATAGCTTCTACATGAAGCCCGGCGAGAAGCGCCGGGCAAAAGAAGCGCTTTCGCGGAAGCGACTGCGCAAGAAGCAGCGGCGGGAAGCGGACTAATTTAGGGGGCGGCTCCGGCTCGACCGGGGTCGCCCTTCCGTTTTCCTCGCGGCTCGGCGCCGCACTTCCGAGAATCAGGCCCCCGTAAGGCAGAGCGTTTGGGTTCGTGTTTCAGCTTCGTGCCCGCAGGCCCAAGGGATCCGCGCCCGGCGTCCCCGGATACTGGTCTCCTCAAGCATCTAGGCTCTCAGGTACAAAGTCCGCCCAACCTCCTGCCCGGCTCGGGACCAGGGGAGAGCGGCTCATGGAATACCACGACAAGGTGCTGAAGTGTTCGGAGTGCGGATCGGAATTCGTTTTTACTGCCGGCGAACAGATGTTTTTCGCCGACAAAGGCTTCAAGAACGAACCGAAGCGCTGCAAGAACTGCAAAGCAAAGCGGGCCGAGAGCGGAGGAGGAGGGGGAGGACACGCCTCGCCGATGCGCTCGGAAACGAAGACGAATTGCTCGCAGTGCGGGAAGGAAACCACAGTTCCCTTCCGGCCCACACAAGGGCGGCCGGTGTTTTGCCGGGAATGTTTCCAGCAGCGCAGGGCGATGGGAGCGGCATAACGGAATTACAGTAATGAAGTAAGGAAGTTACGAAGTACAGAGAAGGCCCGACGCGAATACGTTACGCAGGGATAGACAGGAATGTCTGTCCTACTCTTCTCAATCCCTCCCTCCAAGCGCAAATTTAGTCAAGAATGAGCATCCAGAAAGGCCCCCAGTTGCGCGAGCGCTTCCGGCAGAAGACAAATACGTCACGATCGGGCTTGAAGCGCGCGAAGCCGATCGGACTGGCGTTGGGCTTAACCCATTCGAATAGATCGGAGCGCAGCTGAAGGAAGGCGTCGAGAAGAGCGAGATTTCGCCGTACCATTTCCAAATTGCGCCGTACCAACTCACCGCGATGGCGTAAAGCCAGGGCCGTCAGGAACTCACTCGGGGCGCTGCTGCAGATGGTGGTGTAATACTTGAAGTCCAGGCATCGCTGGAGAAGGTCAGCATCCCGGCTGACTAACCACCCCAGCCGCAATCCCGGCAGCCCGTAGGTCTTACTCATCGATCCGAGGCTGAAGGCGTGCTCGTAAACCTCGCAGGCTGCCGGCAGGCGCATCCGTGGGTCGTGTTCGAGTTCTCGGTATACTTCGTCCGAAAAAACGATGATGCCGCGGCTTGCGGCTAGCGCGATGACTTGCTTGAAAACGTTCGCCGACATCAACAGGCCCGTTGGGTTGTGCGGCGTGTTGATATAGATGATTTTCGTGTTGGGCTGGATCAACCTTTCGAGAGCGGCCAAGTCGTGCGCCCAGCCGTTTTTGGCGGAGCGGCGCCACTCGCTGACTTGCGCACCGGTGCTGCGCGCCACCTCGAGGCTGCTCTCATAGCAAGGAGTCTCCACAATCACGTGGTCTTTTGGCGCGGCCAATGCATGATAGAGTACGAAAATCCCTTCCTCCGCGGCAGAAAGCACAAGCACGTCGTCCCGCAGAACCTCTTTGTAGATTCCAGCCACCGCTTCCCGCACCCAGGGGGCGCCGGGGGATTCCGTGTACCCGCACCAGTGATCAAGGAAGCGTTCGTATGCCCCGGGCTCCAGGTCCAGCAGTTCCCGGATGCTGCGGGATTCTGCGTCGGAGCTGGAGAGCAGATATTTGGCTGTGAACTCGTACTTGCCGAAATACTGCTCGATTCGAAAGGGTTTAATTTGCATGCCAAAGAGTCTGACAAGGCCACCAGCTTCCCGTCCAGCGCCAAATGGACTGCATGGCTGCTGAGCCTTCCCGACGACGACAAACCGCAGAGGTGCAATTTGAGGAGATGGCGGGTATGATACGAGACTCGAGGTCCCCAACAAGACCAGCGACCCGGAGGGCCACCCCATGGCTCACCGTTTCACCATCGGCGTCGAAGAAGAATTCCAAATCATTGATCCCGCGACGTGCGAGCTGCGGTCACACGTCAGCCAAATCGTCTCCGCAGCTTCGCCGGATATCGCGGAGCAGGTGAAGCACGAGCTGCACCAGTCCATCGTGGAGACCGGCACGCGCATCTGCGAGAACGTCAGCGAGCTGCGCATTGAAATGCATCGCACGCGCGGCGAGCTGGTCGCCGCCGCCGAACGCGCCGGACTTCAAGTGGCCGCCGCAGGCACGCACCCCTTTTCAAGCTGGATTGACCAGGTCATCTCTCCCGGCGAACGCTATCAGCACATCGTCGAAGAGATGGGCCAGTTGGCACGATCGCTGCTCATTTTCGGCATGCACGTACACGTGGCCATGCCCGACAAGCAGACGACCATCGACATGATGAATGGCGTAAGCTACTTCCTGCCGCACCTCCTCGCGCTTTCGACCAGTTCACCCTTCTGGATGGGCAGAAATACCGGGCTGAAGTCGTTCCGCACGACAGTGTTTCGCCGGTTCCCGAGGACCGGTGTGCCGGAGCAGTTCGAATCCTGGAGCGCTTACGAAAATTTCGTGAACCTTCTCGTGAAGCTGAACTCTATCGACAACGGCAAGAAGATTTGGTGGGACGTCCGCCCGCACCCCACGTTTGGCACGCTGGAATTCCGGATGTTCGACGTCTCGACACGAGTCGAGGAAGCAGTGGCCATTGCCGCGCTCACGCAGGCAATCATTGTGAAGCTGCACCGCCTCAACCAGGCCAACCTGAGTTGGCGTCTCTACCGCCGTGCGCTCATTGAAGAGAACAAATGGCGTGCGGCGCGATACGGCATTGATGGAAAACTTATCGACTTCGGCAAGGAAGCCGAAGTGCCCATGCACCAGCTGGTTCCCGAATTGCTGGAATTGGTGGATGACGTCGTCGATGACCTTGGCAGCCGCAGTGCCGTCGAATACGTGCACACGATCATGAACGAAGGCACCAGCGCGGACCGGCAGTTGCGCGTATACCAGGAGACGGGCGATTTGAAAGCGGTGGTCCGGCACCTTGTGGCCGAAACGCGCGGGGGTGTCACCCAGCCGCGCACTTCCTCAGCACACGCTGTGAATTGACGGCGATCGCAAGCGAGGCAATTCCACAAGACCCTGAAGGAGCACGAACATGAAAACGGTTGGTCTTCTCTGCGGGCGGGAATACAGCTTTCCTCCGGCTTTTA
>QHZC01000699.1 GCA_003224515.1 Acidobacteriota bacterium | reverse complement strand
TAAGTCGGACCGGCGTAGGCAGGTTCCGAATTATTGTTGGCCGCCACCGGGTGAGTGATGGTGCTGGTTGGACATTGAACCCGGAACGACTGAGCCTTCGCGACCCCCGTCGCAAGACAGACAAAAGCGATAAGCAATCCAATATGGTGCAGCTTTCTCATGACTTGGCAATCTCCTTCCAGACCTGCGGCGCCCGAGATTGCCGCTCTGTTTCCTGACCAATGAATGAAACAGGTGCGACAAGGGCCCGCCGTGATCGCACGACGAGACTGGTTGCATGATAGCGACTCCTACGCAGGAGTCGTTGCCCATTCGCAAACGTGAGAGGAAAATAATCGCGAAGCGGAATTATTTCTTGAAAACAAGGGGCACAACGCAAGATATTAACGTAAAGTTACGTATTATTATGGATAAGATGTGTAGATACGTCCCATCTATAGCGCCGTGGTGGTTGCGTACACCGATTCTGCCTGGCTTGCTGCATTTAAGGCCCGGAAAGTGAAGATGGAACCCCAGCTATGTTCGGTTCCGAAATTGTAGCCTCCATTCGATTAAGCGGCTCCCAGAACCTAGAGATTATTTAGCCTTACATAGATCGAAGAGGCGAGGGACATTGTGAATCTCAATCATTTCCCTTCGAAGTTTCAAGACCCCCTGATTTTCCCAGTTGGCGAGTAGCCGGCACACGGTGAACGAGGCCATCGATGTCATCTGCGCCAGCGCCTCCTGCGAGACGTTGATTTCAACATGGCTGTTCACCTTACGGCCTATTTGATCAAGTAAACGAGCTAACCCATGAGCCAGCCGTGGCGCGACCGTTTCGGTGGCTACTTCACAAAAACGGCGTTCCAGCTCATGAAGGCGCTGTTCAAGGATGCGCTTTACATTGCTTCGGAGGTCTGGGAAACGTTCCATGGCAGCCTCGAAAGTCGCTGAATCCCAGGCAAGCAAGTCGCAATCCTGGGCTTGTGCAGTCGTGGAGTGCCTGCTCCCCGGCACCAAAGCAAGCTCGGAAATTACTTCGCCAGGGATGCACAGCCGAAGAATGACTTCCGTGCCGCGTTCACTGAATTGCGTTATCCTCACACGACCGTCGGTCAGCAAGAAAATTTGCTTGATCTGATCGCCCGCGAAATAAATCACCTGGCGGCTCGTAAAGCTCATAGGGCGCGCCGTGGATAGGATATTGGTGCAAACAGAACTGGAAAGACCCGCAAATAGCTCAGATCTTGTCGCCAATGGGCTGTACTTCTCTGCTTCGGCCATAATAGGTCTCCAACGCGGGCTGGAAACAAGCTGGGGACGAGGCCGGAAGCCGCCGCTTTGCTCAGATTAAAGGAATTTCAGGCGTAGAAGAGTGTTGGAGGTGCGCGTCCGAGGAGAGACTCTAAGAGAAGACTGCTGAGTGTCGCAAAGTTCGCTCGTGGTATTGAGCTCGTGTCCGGTCTAGGCTGTAACAGATACTCCAGTCCAGAAAGATCACCGATAGGCAATTTCGACGGTGTCGCAACTGTATCCGTCTGCGGTCGCGACTTACCATTCAGAGTCTCCCCAGACCCACTCGAGACTCTCGGAAATGAAGATGGATCGGCCAATGAAAAAAAAGCGTGACCGTCATTGAGAAGGACGGCAAAAGGCCCTTCTCGCCAAGCTAAATTGACAATGAGATCGGGAATGCTATTCCCGTCCACGTCACGCGCCGTGAGTCGAAGCCCGCCGGAGGGCGCGAGTATTTCAGTGGATTGCCGCCCACCGTCGCCGAGCTGAACTTGAATCCGGTAGATTGTAAGCGAAGGGCTATTCGACACAGGTTCAGCAGTCGCTAGATTCGGGCGACCATCCATGTCAAAATCGTCAATTGCAAAGGTTAGGCGAGGCCGGGTAACGGGCGAACTCACATTACTCGCTTGTGTTGGTATGCTTCCAAAGAAGGATCCAACAAGAACGAGCAAACAGACCCGCAGAGCCGCGGGCAGTGGGATCATCCGCCTAGCCAATTTGGTTCGCCAAGGCACGTCTGATAGCACAATGACTCACATTAAAACTGTCGTCACTCAACTGCATGGGTTGGTTCAACCCTAATGCTACTTTTATATCCGAGCACGTACCCCGCCATTTGCATTCTGGCCGGAAGTCATTGCATGGAAAGGGCATTCACCGTGGTGGGGCCTGTCGGATGCGTAAATATGGCAAACTTCTCCATCTTTTCTGAATCCATTTGGTATCTATTTTCTGTCAGGTCAGTGGAGTGACGATGTGGACTGTCCCTTATCCAGGATGGCTTCCACAGCTTCGCATCCGGATTCATAGTCCCTTTGCTTCACTCGAGGAATCCACTGCGTAGCATTTTCCGGCTAAGCCGAGGGTTGGCTACGGCTGTTCTCGCGAGTTCCCGTCTCCTCGCCCCCGCCATTCTTTTTCCAACCAAACAGGATGGCAATCTTGCATTATCTGGCAGATCTCACGGTTCTCTCCCCCTCTCCGTGAATTCTGTTGAATTGGCCCGTAACCCTATACGGGCAGGTTCCGCGCCATTTGACAGGCTTAAATTCCTTGTGTACTGTGCCCGTCATGAGCAGCAAAAATCCAAGGGACGCCACCAGCCCCACTGCGGGCAACCGAGTCGTGATCGACCGCGCCGCTGGCATCCTCACCTTTACCTTAGACAACTCCAGCCACGGCAACGAGGTCACAGGAGGGATGTTTGACGCCATGCTGGCCGCGCTCCGTGCGGAATCGTCAAAACCCCGCGCGCGGGTCTTACCATTCGGGCACCCGGCAACGTTTTCTGTACGGGACGCGAGCGCGCGGGCCGTACCCCCGCGGCAATCCGTCGTGAATCGGCACGCCTCATCAAATTCAAAGCCGCTTTGCGGTCCTCGCCATTGATCAGCGTCGCCGAGGTCCAAGGCAACGCCTTCGGCTTCGGTTTCGGCCTCGCGATCGTGTGCGACTTCGCGCTGGTGGCCGAACACGCCTCCCTCGCTTTCCCCGAGATGCGCTCCGGTCTCGCCCGCATCGCGCGGAGCAAATTGGTCTGATCTCACAAGCCTGTCCTGCCGAAGGCCTCGCTGCCGAAGCCGACGCTCTCGTCGAGCGTATCCTGCGGCTCGACCCTTCTGCCGTGCGCCGCTGCAAAGGATTTTTTCTTAACGCCCAGCAAAACTCCTTTGATCAAAACTGCCGTCTCGCCGTCGATGCCTTGACCAAAGGCACCTTGGCTTTG
>QHZC01000698.1 GCA_003224515.1 Acidobacteriota bacterium | reverse complement strand
ATGACAGTTCACGACCTCCCGGGACACCTCCAGCAGCATTGGCCAGCCATTCGGGAACAACTGTTGAGTGGAACCTATGTGCCGCAACCGGTGAGACGAGTGGAAATCTCGAAGCCGGACGGCGGGGTGCGCAAGCTTGGCATCCCGACGGTAATTTCATAATGCACCTCCACCAAACGCCTTCAGGATGCCTTATGGATCCCGCTTGAGTTGTGCACCCAGTCTCGAAGTTTTTTTTCGTCCTCCGCATTGAGTGTAATCCAGTATGGCATCCCACCGTTAAGCCGACGCGCGTGGATTACGCTGTGCTCGATCCAGTAGTAGACCACACCTTCGCTAACACCGAAGTGTTTAGCGACTTGTTGAACGGTACACTCCTCGGGTTTCTTGAGTGCGGGCGCCGGGATCTGATAACGCCAACGAATCCAGCGAATGATTGCCACGGTGTACGGTTTACCCTTGGCGCTGACATGATCTTCCCGATTAAGCTGATCGGCGATCTGCGCATCGAGTTGGTTGTGGGCCAACTCACGAACGCGATCGACCACCGCGGAAGGATAACGGAACCGGTCTGCAGCCTTGGGCGGGAGTGGCACAGAGAGATCGGTGCAGGCGCCGCCGTGCCAACGGATATGAACGGCGAGTTGCCTTTGCTGGGCTAGTTGCTCGACGGCGATATCTTTGATGAGCAGCCGCAACATCCGCTTGCGGTCCTTGTCGTGTGTGCTGGGAGCGTGCCAGAGACGTGAGAAATCCTTCGCCAGTGCCAGAACTTTAGCTTTTTGCTCTGGTGTAATGATGCGTGCCTCTTGCCGTTGAAAATCCGCGGCTTGCTTTTTCAGATCTTCTAAGTGAACCAGCGCATCATTCCAACGATGCTCCAGCGTGCCTGCTACGAGACGATTGGAGGGATCCACTTCTTGATAGCGCCGCTCGGCGAGTGCGACTTCATATTCAGCGCGTTCGAGCCGCATCTGCCACTGGTGCATAATCGCCTGATCGCGTGATTCCAGCTCCCGCAGAGCTGCCAATGCGAGTTCGAGTTCGGCCGGCTGTAAGGCCTTCAGCACTTGCTCGGAAACGGCGGCATCCAGCAGATCACAACGAAAACTCATGCAGTCCTTGGTGGCCAAGCCCTCCCGGCGTAACCAGCTGCAGAGATACATTGGATAAATGCCGCCGTTGCCGGTGTAACGCACGGTTAGTGCGCGCCCACAGTGGCCGCACAAGAGCAGTCCTTGCAGCAAGGCCGAGCCTTCGCGCGCCGGGCCACTCAACAGCGTTTCTTCACCGTTCGTGCGGTTTTTCTCCATCTGCTTGGCATTCTCCAAAAACTCTTCACATACCCTCATGGTGTTCCTTCAAGCTGACGCGCCAAGCGGGCATGGCCACCGCCTGCATGCGCTTGCGAATTTCACCTTCGGGACTGATCTCCCTCCGATACTGATAACGACCAAAGACATACATCCCCGCATACGATGGATTCCTGAGCATGCCGAGCACACGCCCATGAGACAGGCGCCCCCAAACGATTTTGCCGTTCCAAGCTCCGCCATAAGCGCGTTTCGGAAAGCGCAGCCCACGTTGTGTGAACTGATGCACCACTCCGTAGGCACTGCCCGTTTCGCGAAACAGGCGGAACACCAAGGCCACCGCGCCTCGTACTTCTTCATCGGGATCCAGGATGATACGCCCTTGGTCGTCGTAGCAGAAACCGACGGGGAGTGGAAAGCGCAGTTCACCTTTTTTGGCTTTGTTGAGCTTACCGCCGAGGAGGCGCGCGTAAAAAGTGCAACTCCGCTTGCGCCATGGTTCCCTTGAGCCCCAACAACAGTCCGTCGTTGAAATCGGCTGGATCGTAGCAGCCATCTTCGTCGATCACCAGCGTCTGGGTCAGTGCGCACAGCTCCAGCAGTCGATACCAGTCGGCATTCGAGCGTGCCAGCCGCGAAACTTCCAGAGCAAATACGGCTCCCACTTGGCCCATCGAAACATCCGCCACCAAAGTCTTGAAATCCGTGCGTCCGGTCGTCTGCGCACCCGATATTCCCAGGTCGCGATCGAGTGTGCGGACCGTGGCTTCGCTCCAGCCCAATTCCAATGCCTTCTGCCGCAGGGCATACTGGCGTTCCGTGCTCTCCTGATGAGGAAGGACTTGAGCCGGGGTCGACTGGCGCAGATAAATGTAGGCGGGTTTGCTCTGATGCTGTTCTGTAATCTTCGAGTTCATCGGTCACCTCCGCGATGGTCAGGAAGTCCGCTCGGGCGTCCAGCCAGGCCTCGAGCATATTGGCGAGAAGGGCCCCTCCCAATTCCGGATCGATGGGTACGATGAGCGAGGAAGAGATTTCGCTCATCGTGATTGCTCAGAGCGCCTCTCGCCGGCGCAGTAGTTCGCGATTGATCTCGCAGATCTCCTCTAAGACCTCTCTGGCACGCTGATAATTGGCCAGAAACTTCTTGGTCTGAGCGTGAAACTCCTGTGGCACATAATCCATTTGCGGGCGCAAACGGGGATAGCTTACGGACAGGTAGTACTTGGGACCGTGACCGCGGCCCTTGGCGCATTTGCAGCCCGGCTTGCCACAGCGCTTGTAGCGTTCGATAAGAGAGCCGCGAAGGATGGCTACCAGAGAGGGAAGTTTGTGCCGCAGGGCTTGGCGGCGCTTTTTCAAAGCATACGTGGGCCTTTTTGTCATGTCTAGCAGACCACGTAAATAACTGGTCTGATAATATTCCAGGGCGATTCATGATGCAAGCTCTTTTTGGGGTTTAGAGGTGAGTTGCTCTAACAAGACAGCCAACTCCAGAAGCAAGTCGGCATCCAGCCGCCGCGGCGGCAAGTCGAGCGAGTCGTAAAGAGAGGGATCGGCCCAGTCCGTCCATTCGCGTGCGACGCTGAAACTACCGCGTGCCGGCTCGCGAAGAATCAGCGTGTCCACTCCACCTATACGTCGCGTCTTAACCACCTGGAAGCGCTGACCACGCAGGGGATGGAATGGATGATGGATCTCCGCCCATCCCAAATGCTCGCTGTGGCTAAGTGTAGTTAACCCTGATCGTCCCGACAGTGTTGGATCGTTTCATCCAGCAGGCGGTAATGCAGGTTCTGCAACGCAGATGGGACCGGACGTTTTCCCCACACAGCTACGGGTTTCGACCCGGACGCTCAGCGCATCAAGCGGTGGAACAAGCACAACAATACAT
>QHZC01000697.1 GCA_003224515.1 Acidobacteriota bacterium | reverse complement strand
CCCAACCTGCTACGTATTTTGAGAAATACTTTGAACAGTACCCCTAGCACCCAACCGCTCGTTAGCGGAAGTCACTATCGAACATTTTCATATATGAAATCCAAACTTCACCCGCCAAATGCTTTCACTTATAGAGGGTACGTGAGCGGTTGTCAAGGAGTTTTTTGCGGTTGAAAGAGATGTTTCAGAGAGGCGTTAGGGCCCAGAAGGTCTTCTGTCTGTCAAACGGCAGTAAAGCGGCAATTAAGGACTCAAAGTGGTCCTGCCCCTTGACCAGGGTCCGGTGGTGACGTCAGATACGATTCAACCCATCGGGGGAGCGGAGTTGCGCAAACCCGGCACCGATGCGGTGATCATTACCTGGGGGACGATGGTGCGCGTTGCCCTGGAAGCTGCCCAACTACTGGAGAGCGACGGTTTGCAAGTGGGGGTGCTTGACCTGCGTTGGCTCGCGCCACTCGATGAAGAAACCATTCGCAGCGCCGCGACACGCGCAAACGGCAAAGTCGTGGTCGCTCACGAAGCAAATGTGAACGGAGGATTTGGCGCGAAAATTGTGGCGCGCTTGCACGAGCTATCCGAAAACGGTGCGCCACTAAAAATTAAACGGGTTGGCACGCCGAACGTGCGCATCCCAGCCACGCCCAGCTTGTCGCAAGAGCTTCTGCCCAATCCTAAGCGCATCGTCGACGCGGTGCGGGCCGTGGTGAAATAACGCGCCAGGTATCGCGCCAGAGAATGTTGTCTTTTCTTCCAGCCTCTAACTCTTGCGCACAGGCTTTAACTACGAAAGGTATAGCCCAGTTTTTGGAGATAGACTTTGCTAATCTCTGCCGATTGCGTGGGCGATATCGGCTGGTCGGCCGACGGATCCTGTTCAATCATGACATCCAATTTGTTGCCGCCGGCTTCCAGCATGTCCAAAATTGTGGGAATATCCACTTTTCCCATACCCAGCGGGCAGTAGCCGCCCCAGGGTTTGCCCCCGACAAAATCCTTCAAGTGCATGTGCTCAACCAGCGGCAAGTAATCCTTGATGACTTTCGCGGCATCCGCGCCGCCTTTTTGTAGCTGGCCCACGTCCGGCGCGAATTTCACATGTTTTGTGTCCACCGCGTCCATCACCGCGTACACTTCATCGCGCGTCTCGATGCACGTTCCGGTGTGCTGGTGGAGTCCGGCGCCGAGGCCAAGATCGTTGAGCGCTTTGGCATGATCGTTCAGACCGCTGACGATGCCATCGCGATACATCTTGAAATCATAAGAGTCACGGTGCACACCATTGGGTGCAAGAACGCCGAAGGTTCCGCCATATTTTTTGATGGCCTTGCCCATCTCGATCACTTTGGCAATGCTATCGGCGCACTTGGTGGAATCGGTGAGATTTGTCCCGCAGTAGCCCGATTTTAGCGGCACGCCGTAGCGATCAATGAGGGCTTGGAGGGCTTGGCGCGAATCCCAATCGATAAGGGTTTCCCCGAAGGTCTCAAATCCCCAGAAACCCAGATTGGCGATGTCCTTCAGCGCTGCTTCCAGCGTGACGTCCGGAGTAAGGCGCGGAAAAGTACCCCAAGTGATGCAAGTGAAGCCTATTTTAAGGCGTCGGGTGGGCGCGGCAGCGTGTGCCGTCAACGATCCTGCGACCGAGGCGGCAACCAATGACCCCGCTGCACTCGCAGCTATGGTCTTTAAAAAATCGCGTCGATGTTGAATGTTGTTCATGGTGGTGGTTACCTTACCCTACTTGGCCGCCGTTTTTTTGGCGGCGAGCTTAGCGCTTGGAGTAGTATCCGCCGGCAAATCACCCAGCACGAACTGTATCGCCGACAAGAGAAACGCTCCCAGTTCCGGCGTTTGGAAAAATGTGGGAGTGTGACCCATGGAGCAATTAAAAACGCGTCCCTTACCATAGCTCTTGATCCAACTGGTGGCGTAGTCGTTGTCGGGACGCACGTGCCAGGTGCTCATATCCGATTTATCCGTATCTATACTGGTCAGCACATGCAGTTTCTCCCGGGAGTACGGGCCGGTGGGAAGGAAATGGTAATACTCATCGGTGTAGGTAAAGCCAGTTCCACCGAACGCTCTGGTGAACTCGCTGCCGATGAAAGGCTTGGTCAGCGGACTAGCTGGATCATCAATCTTCAAGGTCACGGTCTCCACTTTGTGCGGGCCGTCTTGCGCGCCGATCAGCTCGCCAAATTCCGGTATGTCCTGCGAAGCGTAGCTGGTGGCATGAAGACCCGCAAGGCCGCCGCCTTCACGAACATATCGCAGCAAGCTGTTCATTACCACGGGATCCATGGCGTACTCACCGTCAGCGCTGTTCAGGAAGACCGCATCATACTGCTTGATTTTCGGATACTTCAAATTGTCCAGATTATTATCGAAAATCGCTTCATAAGCGCCAGTCTGTTGCCCCATCAGCCCCAAAGCCAAATTGCCGTGCGCGATGGTGGCGTGGTAATAACCCCCAGCTGGGCATAGGTCCATGATCAAAAGTTTCCTGGCCTTTATCGGTTTTACCGCAGCTTCTTTGGGCAAAGCCGCTTCAATTTTCAGGCGGTCTTCTGGGGGCACATCATCGATTGAAGTGATGGGCAGTATGCGAGAAACGGCGTCGATAAATTCTCCAAAAGCGGGCCGCACAGCCTTCTCGAATCCTACTAGCGAACGTTCCAAATCCGCGTAAGGATCCGCAGCGCCCGTGGCTTGCACCACAATGGCAATCGGCTTCACAACCAGAGGCCGCGAGCAGTTGCCGCAGTGCGACGTCGGAATCAGCGAGTCGGGACGCTCCAGCTTGCTCATTTCCATCAAGAATGCTCGTGCCCCCGCGATTCCGGTACCAAATGAAACCGGCTTCCCCGCAAGCTTCAAAGCGCTGCGGTCTTGCAAACTCACCACCATCAGGCGCGAGCTGACTACGGACAAACCATCAATCGGCTTAATTCCCTCCTGCATCCACTGACCAATGTTCGCGCTGACGCCAATACGCTTCCCGAGTGGCGTGATGGTCTTCATGAGCTCTTTCGGATCCCCATAAGCCGGAGTGGTGCGACCGCTGCCATTTTCAATCGCAATATTTACATTTGCGGCGCTGGCCAGCGTGTCCACAGATGTCAAGGATGCCGGGTCAGGATTGCAGACGATGGTCTCGATGCCGAGAGCTTTCGCAAAATCGAACAGCTTGCTCCAGGTGGTTTCGTCTTTTCCAACATCGCCGGCGTGATACGCCGGCATATGAAGATGCAACGCCGTCAAATGCGCTTTGATGGCCGTGAGTTCGTCGGGAGAAAGGTTGGCGTCCAGATTCTTTGCGATGTCCGCACTGACTCTTTGGCTAGAGAAACCCTCTATCGACATTACGCCAAGAGCTTCGGCTTTTTCCGCCGCTTCCAGGAACGTTAACTGGGAGAAGGCGTTGGCGGGAATACCAACCTTCCAGCCAAGCGCTCCGGTAATTTCCCTGCGGATTTCCGCGCGGCGCATGGGCGGAGCTTGCGGCGGCACTGCCGGCGGTTCTGCAGGCTTTACCGCAGCAGGCGCGGTTGGCGGTGTTTGCGCGCTAGCCGGGACCAAACCGCAAAAGGCCCAAACCGCCAGGGAAGCAATCATCAAGCCAGTAACTTTTCTCATTTTATTCGTGCCTCTTTTCAGCGGCGAAAGCCGTAGCAATGCTCAATTAATTTTTGACTATTGAGTTTTTTTTTGCGGCAGGGCAAAAATATAATAGCCTTGCGAACCAGGTCTTGCCGCTTTAAATACGAAGTCCCTTCCAGATTCCGGTGTTGGTGCTGGTCCTTGTGGTTGTCCTTGAGCCGACGCTGCGAAAAAGGCCACATACTCACGCCCGTCGGCTTCATATACCGCTGGGATTCCGTCGGGATTCGCATCAATTTCCGTTTCCCAAAGCAGCTTGCCGGTATCCTTGTCATAAGCGTGGATAATACGATCCGCTTGCGAAGCGATAAAGATCAATCCGCCAGCAGTCACCACTGGTCCGTTACGCAAAAGCGAAGAACTGCCGGTGTTTTTTATGCCTTTGGCCGCGAGGCCCGGTGTGGTCCCCAGCGGAAAGCGCCACTTGATGGTTCCTTCATTGAGGTCATAGGCCACTACTTCGCACCATGGAGGCCCCATGGCAATAAGGCCGTTGTTTGCGAACAAGACGCTTCCGAACGGACCAAAGTAACGGGCCGGGCCGGATGGCGCCGGATTCGCCGCGTCTTTTGGGTTATCGGTGGAAGATTCGCCGGCTGCTGGATTCCGAAGATACGCTATTAGATATTTCACCACCTTAGGCGGCAAGCGGCGCTCGGTAAACGGCGGCATCTCTTTTCCGCCGTTGCGCAGCACGCTGAGGAAGCGTTCTTCGCTTATGCTTGCAGGAAACGTGATCCGAGCGCGGTCTGCTCCATGGCACGGCAAACAGTTGCGGACGTATGCGGCGTGGCCGCGCTGCTCGGGGGGGCCGAACTCCGTTGCCTGAGGCCCGGGGTCCAGCGAAAGCTTATGTATGGTGGGCGCGTCATAAGAACGTACATAAAGCATTCCGGTAGTAGGATCGGCGGCGGTACTCCCCCAGTTCGCGCCACCATTTTCTCCGGGGACTCCGATCTGGTCCCGGTCTTTGGTCTGGGGCGTGAAGATGCCTTCGTTCCTTGCGTTTAGCAGAATATTGCGTAAACGCTCCTTTTCTTCTGGTTCAACATACGGGTTGATATCGTCCACCGTAAACTTCTGGCGGGCGTAGGGTGGCGGATTGGTGGGAAACGGTTGCGTGGGAGAGGAGTGTTCGCCGGGCATATCACTCTGAGGAACGGCGCGCTCTTCTACAGGCCACAGAGGCTGACCGGTGACGCGGTCAAACACATAAAGAAACCCGAATTTCGTGGGTTGGGCGACGACATCGACCATTTTCCCGTTGTGACGGATGGTGAGCAGTTTCGGGCCGGTGGTGAGATCGTAGTCCCACAGATCGTGATGCACGACTTGAAAGTGCCACAAGCGCTTGCCGGTCCTGGCATCCAGCGCCAGCAAGCAATCCCCGAAAAGGCCGGCGCCGGTGCGATCCGCTCCATACAAGTCATAGGTCGGCGAACCCAACGGAAGATAAACAATGCCGCGCTTCACATCTAGCGACATCTCTCCCCAATCGTTTGTTCCGCCGATATATTTCCACGCATCTTTCGGCCAAGTCTCGTAGCCGTATTCCCCGGGATGCGGAACGGTATGGAATACCCACACTTGCTTTCCGCTGAGTACGTCGTAAGCACGAATGTCACCAGGGGGCGATTCGTACAACTCACCCGTCGCCGAACCCAGGATGACCAGGTTCTCAAAGACACGTCCCGGTGTGCCCGATTGAATGGTATCGATGCTCTCAATCGAACGTCCCAGCCCTTCGCGCAGGTCAACCTTTCCAGCAATTCCAAAAGTGTTGATCTGCTCGCCCGTCTGCGCGTTCAATTCCTGGAGGTAGTCATTGACCGCGAAAATGAGTCGTCGGCCAGACCGATCATGATTCTCCCAGTAATTAAAGCCGCGATTCGTCGGTGTGCCTTCCATGGGCCGTGACCAGATTTGGCGTCCCGTAGCGGCATCGAGGGCCACAACTGCGCTGTCTTTTCCCACCACATACATGACCCCGTCCACGATAAGCGGATTGAACGAGAACCTGCCGGCTGGTCCGGGAGCCATATAGGACCACGCCAACTGTAAACCGCTCACATTGGTTTTATCGATTTTTGTCAGAGCGGAATATTGCAGGGACTCCGGGCCTCCCGCGTAATCGCTCCAAGTGGTGTACTTTTTCGCATTCGGAGTAGGGGCCACCTGTGCCGCAGCCAAACCAAGCACTAGCAATATGGCTGCTCCCAAAAAATACACGGTGCGGCACCGGCTCTTAGTGTTCACAAAATTTTCCGTTTGTGGCAGGTGATCCACGAGTGGCGTGAGAGTGAAATGGAGCTTGCAGCCATGAAAGCAACAGACATTGATAGCTGGCGATGTATTCCACAAATTTGACCGAAAGTTGGGGACTGTATACCCTCTAGAAAGCCGTGTCAATCGTGTCCAGATCGTAGGAAGAATCGGTTGGTTTAAACATGGACATCTACAATTGGTCTGAGGTTACAGAAGAACGCGTAACTCCACTTTTTACCCGGCAGGCGATTCATACTTCGCGGATGACCCTGCTGAAGCTGCGCTTGAAAAAGGGTGCGGTGGTGCCTATGCATCAGCATCCTCACGAACAAATCACCATGATGGCATCGGGCTTAGTGCGCGTGGAACTTGATGGCAAGGACGTGCTGTTGCGTCCCGGAGATATTTTGCTGATTCCCTCCAATGCCCCTCACTTATTCGAGGCATTGGAAGATTACGTGGAGACCGATGTCTTTACGCCGCCCCGGGAAGACCTGATGCCCAAGCCTACTGCTGGATAATTGCCACCGCGCGTACCGGCGCTGCCGAAGCACCGCGCCACTTAATCGGCAACACGCTGACCGTAAATGAGTGATAGGGCGGCGGGATTTCGTGCAGGTTACACATGTTTTCCAAATGATAGTATTCCCTCTCACGCATGACGCGGTGCGCTTCCCAGAATTTTTTGCGTTCAAACATCTTGGCCACCGGAGGGTCGAAGCCAATGGCGTCAATGCCCATGACCTTCACACCGCGATCCAGAATATAATGCACACTCTCCTTGGTCATGCCCGGATGATCGGTAAGGTAGCGCTTCTCGAATCGCAACTTCGCCGCGTCGGTGCGTAGAAGCACGATGTCCAGCTGCTTTACCCTGTAACCATTTAATTTGTTTTCGGCCTCAACCAGGTCTACAGGCGTAATCTCATCGCCCGGTTTTTTGTGCGTCAAATCCAGAACCACGCCGTCTCCGTAGCACAATTCAATAGGAATGCCTTCCGCTCGCGGAGCGTCCGGTTTTACGTGGCCCCACG
>QHZC01000010.1 GCA_003224515.1 Acidobacteriota bacterium | reverse complement strand
GGAAGCGTGTGATACCTGCCGGTTTTATCTGAGGACCGTCGATTTGACTAAAGACGGCCATGCTGTCCCGCTGGTCGACGATTTGGCGGCGATTCCGCTCTCACTGCGGGCGCATGAAAGAGGGTATTCGAGGCTGCAGCCAAACCTTCTGGGCACATGATCTCCCTTCCGCGAAGGCCGGTTCGGTCCTGACTATGCTCCTCCCCGACCGCGACAGCCGAAGCAGGACAGAAATCCGGTGTGAGGTCAGAGCGAGAAGAGCGGCCATCGGGAGCCCAGGGACTTCGAGGCCCAGGACCAGCAGGATGGACACCCTTCGCCGCATGATTGACAATAACAGCCCCTACCCCAATGTTTTTCAAAGGCGTTCATTCTAAATAGTTTAAAGTAATGGCGTTGGTGTTTTTGGTGCTCATCAAGCGGACCGCGATGATTTGACAGGATTGCAGCAGCGCCCTAGGATCTTTCTACGGAGAAATCGAGTGTTTATGAACTCTGCCCGGACTAAAGAGAAAGGCGATTTGCCGAGGGGCCGGGGTCGCGTCCAGTTAATTTTTGTATTTTTTGCGCTGTCGCTGATCGCCGGCGATACGCCGACTACGGTAGGCACCGCCGACGAGCAACGCTTTCTAACCGACATTAAATCGCTGACCGCTGCCCCGATGGAGGGCCGCGGCGACGGCACCAAGGGCCTCACCAGAGCTGCGCACCTGATCGAACAGCGCTACAAGTCCTTGGGCCTCCAGCCCGCCGGCAAGAACGGCTTCTTCCAGCCCTTCGAGGTCATCACCGGCGCCCAATTGAAGCCTAGCAATGACCTTCGCGAAGACGTTCAAGGAGCCGACAGCTTCCACGCGCGCGAAAACTTCAAACTCAACGAGGACTTTGTCCCACTCAGTTTCTCCGCGAACGGTTCCGTGTCATCTTCGGTGGTCTTTGCGGGATACGGTATTACTGCTCCCGAGTTTGGCTATGACGACTATGCCGGGCTAACGGTGAAAGACGGAATAGTCGTCGTTCTCCGGAAGGAACCACCCGGCCTGGCCGCGAAGTCGGGCAGAGCCGAGCCTTCCCCGCATGCCGGGTTGGTGACCAAAGCGATCAATGCCCGCAATCACGGGGCCAAGGCCATCATCTTTTTGAATGGAATTCTCGAAGCCGGGGAGGACGACGTTTTGCCTCGCTTCGAAACCTCCGAAGGGCCCATTGACGTTGGTATTCTCTGTCTGCAAGTGAAAAACAACGTTGCCTCTTCTTGGCTCCATGCCGACGGCAAGTCCGTAGCTGATGTGCAAAAGGGAATCGACGAATCGACCGAACCTACCTCTGCGTTTCTGCACCCCTCCTTTCCCTTGAATCTCACAGTAAGCGTCAACATCGAGCGTCTCCACGCCATCGTCAACAACATCCTCGCCTATCTCCCCGGAAAAACGGACGAATATGTCATTCTTGGCGCCCATTACGACCATCTCGGCCGCGGCCAATCGCATTCGCTGGCACCTTCCAAGATTGGCCAAATCCATCCTGGCGCCGATGACAACGCTTCCGGCACCGCTGGCGTTCTCGAATTAGCGCGTCTTTTTGCCCCGCTCAAGGGCCAGCTCCAGCGCCAGGAATCCCACTCTGCAGCTGGACAAGGCTGTCGCAATGCTCAACATGGACATGATCGGCCGTATCAAAGACGAAAAGGTTTACATCGGCGGCCTCGGCACCGGCACCACCTTTCAGGCCATCCTTGACCAAGCAGAATCCCACACCACCTTCAAGTACGAAAACTCCCCCGGTGGTTACTCCTCCAGCGATCACACTTCCTTCGTCACCAAACGCATTCCCGTGCTTTTCTTTTTCTCTGGTCTCCATAGCGACTATCACAAACCCTCTGACACCTGGGAAAAGATCAACGCCGATTCTGCCGCGCACCTGCTCGACCTGGTCTCCAATGTGGCCTGGCGGTTGGACAACGCGGCAGATCGTCCGACGTTCGTCTCGGTGGTCGAAAATCCCAATCCGCACGAGGGAACGCCCAGCGGCGGCGGTGGGGGCTACGGCCCGTACTTCGGCTCCATCCCCGATTTCGGCCAAACCGAAAATGGCGTGCGCTTTTCCGATGTAAAGCCCGGTTCTCCCGCCGCCAAAGTCGGCCTCCAAGCCGGAGACGTGCTCATTCAATTTGGCGACAAACCTATCAAGAATCTCTACGATTTCACTGATGCCCTGCGCCGAAGCAAAATCGGTGACAAGGTCCAAGTCACCGTCCTGCGCGACGGCAAGCCCGTCACCGCCACTGTCACCCTCGAACAGCGGAGATAGCCAGGAAAAGGGAATGACCGGTTCCATGATAAGAGTGAATGGATTGGCTTTATCGCTTGTCCCTGTAACCTGCGCCTACGTGCTCGGTGGTTGGATGATTACCGACCTGGTTCCGCCAACTCCGCGACCGCCCGCAACCTCCGGCGCTCTGGCCGTTCCGGAAGAGGGGAAGCATCTGAACAATGTTCGGCAACTTACCTTCGGCGGCGGCCAAAATGCCGAAGCCTATTTCTCCCTTGACGACAAATATTTGATTTTTCAGCACCAGGGCGAAGGCGTTCCGTGCGACCAAATTTACACCATTCGCCGTACCCAAGCTCGTGAGCACTGGCAAGGGCCGCACTACTTGCGCCTACTTCTTTCCCTCCGGCGATCGTGTTATGTTTTCCTCAACTCATGCCGCCAGCCCCGACTGTCCGCCGAAGCCCGATTATTCCCACGGCTATGTCTGGCCAATCTATGATACCTACCAAGTCTTTACAAGCAAGGCGGATGGGAGCGATTTGAAGCAGCTTACGCGCGCGCACGGCTACAACGCCGAGTCCACGATCACCCGGGACGGCAAGCACATCGTCTTCACTTCCACCCGCGACGGCGACCTCGACATCTACACCATGAATGCCGACGGCTCCAACGTGAAGCAACTCACCAACGAGCTGGGTTATGACGGCGGTCCTTTCTGGTCTTACGACGGCAAGAAAATCGTCTACCGCGCCGAGCATCCCAAGACCCCCGAGGCAATCGCCGACTACAAGGATCTACTCTCGAAAGGTCTGATCCGACCGGGCAATCTGGAAATCTGGGATATGAACGCGGATGGTTCGAACAAGCACCAGGTGACACACAATGGCGCTGCGAATTTCGCGCCTTACTGGCATCCCGACGGAAAACGTATTGTCTTTGCATCGAACATGGCCGATCCGAAGAACGGCCGCGATTTCGATCTCTACCTCATCAACGAAGACGGCTCTGGCCTCGAGCGCATCACCTACGCACCCGATTTTGACGCCTTTCCCATGTTCTCTTCCGATGGCAAGCGACTAGTGTGGGCCTCTAATCGCAACGGCAAAGCCCCGCATGAGACCAACCTCTTCCTAGCCGATTGGTCCGACTAACTTTCCAGGGCTTCGCTACCCGTGGCCTGGCGGGTTATCGCATGATTAGGGCGTTGCCAAAAAACGCGACAAGCTGCGTTTCTTCGACAGCGCGGGTTCGATCCGCTCCGGGGTAGGTACGGGTGTCTTGGTCTTGCAAAGGGCGGCAGCATTGGGGCAAGCTAGCCGGGCTTTGTGGGGGTGATGGATGATGAGGAAGCGATTTGTGTGCGCAGTAGCAATGCTGATGTTCGGGGCGTCAACGGTGGAGGCACAGAACGAGCCCGTGCGGGTCATCGCTTTTGGCGCGCATCCCGACGACTGCGACCTCGGCGCAGGAGGCCTTGCTGCCAAATTCACCGCACTGGGCCATAAGGTAAAGTTCGTTTCGCTGACCAATGGCGACGCCGGACATCAATCTGAGGGTGGAGGACAGCTCGCCATGCGCCGCCGTGCCGAAGCACAAGAAGCGGGTCGACGTATCGGCATAGAGTACGAGGTGCTCGACAACCATGACGGTCGGCTGTTGCCTACTTTAGACGTCCGCGAGCAGGTCATCCGGGAGATCCGGCAGTGGAAGGCTGACATTGTTATCGGGCGGGGCAGGATGCTTCGTACATGGTCATAGGGCCGAATATCGTGACCGACACGCCTGCCCTCGGTCGTAATCCCGTGTTCCTTTATTCCAGCGACCGGTTCACACGACCCCAAGCATTCCGGGCAGACATTGTGGTTTCGATCGACGACGTGTACCAGAAGAAGATCGAGATGCTCGACGCGCACGTATCGCAATTCTACGAGTGGCTCCCGTGGACTGCCGGGAAACTTGGTGAGGTTCCTAAAGATTCCGTTGCCCGAAAGAGATGGCTGGCGACGTGGCCCGTAGCGGTCAGCAATGTGAGGCCCGAGTGGCAGGGCGCGCTGCAGAGGCTCTACGCCGCTGAAGCCCCTCACACTCAGCACGCCGAGGCATTTGAAATCACTGAATACGGACGCCAGCCTACGGAAGAAGAGATTCGCAAGCTCTTCCCCTTTTTCCCCGCAAAGTAGCCGACCACGATTCCACGAACGCGCCCTTGGAATTGTTGCAATCGGCTGTCGCTTTGCGCCAAGCTACCGGAGGCTGTTGAGGAGCTCACCATGCGTCATTCTTTTGCGTGTTTCACACTGGCGCTAACTCTTTCCGGTGTTGGTGCGCCGGGGCAGTCCGCGTCCCCGGCACCAGCGCCGCTCACGGTCATACGCGCGGGGACGCTGATCGATGGGGTGAGTGAGGCGCCGAGGAAGAACCAACTAATTTTTGTGCGCGGGGAGCGCATTGAAAGAGTCGCTGAGGGTTCGGCGGCGATTCCAGCGGGGGCCAAGGTGCTTGATCTTTCGAATGCGACGGTGTTGCCAGGGCTGATTGATTCACACACGCATATTTTCTTGTGGGGAGAGGATCCGGCGAAGGGCGGCTACGACGAGAATATTTTGAAGGCCGGGATGGCCTTGCGGGCGGCGCGGGCGACTTATGCGGCGCGCAGGGCACTGGAGCAGGGCTTTACCACGCTGCGGGATGTGGAGACGGAAGGCGCGGGATACGGCGACATCGAGATCAAGCAGGCTATCGAAGAGGGAACAATTCCCGGACCGCGAATTTTCGGGGCGACGCGCGCCATCTCGACAACCGGCGGTTACAACCTGGAAGGGTATGCGCCGGAACTGGTAATGCCCAAGGGCGCGCAAATCGTGGACGGGCCCGTGGAAGCGCGAAAGGCGGCGCGCGAGCAACTCGATCATGGCGCGGACTGGATCAAGGTATACATGACGCACCGGTCGTGGGTGGACAAACAAGGAAACCTGGTTTCGCAACCGACGCTGACCGTGGAAGAGCTGAAGGCGATCGTTGATGAGGCGCATGGATGGCAGAAGAAAGTGGCGTGCCACGCCTACAACGGAATCGGATTGCAGCGGGCGCTGGATGGGGGTTGCGATTCGATCGAGCATGGGCTCGAGATTACGGATGCGCAGATTGCGCAGATGCAGCGGCAGGGGACGTGGTATTGCCCGACGCTTTCGCCGTATTACGACGATTGGGCGCCGGCGGACACTCCGGCGGGAAAGCGCGACCGCGCGCGGGCGGCGGTGCATGAAATCAGTTTCAAGAAAGCGCTACAGGCGCATTTGAAAATTGTTTATGGGACGGATATGGGCGGGATCCCGTGGACCGAGCCGGTCGCGCAGGAATTCAAGAGGATGGTTTCTTTGGGGATGTCGCCGATGGATGCGATTCAATCGGCGACATCGCGGGCGGCGGAGATGTTGGACATGAAGGGAGAGATCGGAGTGATCGCTGCGGGGGCGTACGCGGAAGTGATTGCGGTTTCAGCAGATCCGCTGAAAGACGTCGGAGAACTCGAACACGTGCGGTTTGTGATGCACAATGGAGCGGTTTTCAAGAATGAGATGGCGAAGTAGGAAGTTGCCAGTCGGCGAGGACACCTAAATTTCAACGCGGACGCCCTTCCAGAACGCGATGCGGTCCTTGATTTCAGCGGCGGCGGGCTTCGGTTCGGGGTAATACCACGCGGCATTGTCATTCCGAATGCCATTCACTTCGACATGGTAGTAGTGGGCAGTGCCCTTCCAAGGACAGACGGTGGTGTGATTGCTGGGTTTTAGGATTTCCTTTTTGACAGCTTCGGGCGGGAAATACTGGTTGCCCTCGACAATGACAGTGGCGTTGCTTTGCGCGATGACTTTTCCACCCCAGGATGCTTTGGCCATTTTGTGCGTCTCCCGCCG
>QHZC01000696.1 GCA_003224515.1 Acidobacteriota bacterium | reverse complement strand
GAGGTGCGCCACCAACTCACGTAGAAGCTCTGACGGTGCTTCACTCCCCACCAATTCCAGATTGCTCCGTGCCTCCAAGTCCCTCGAAGTGCCCTCTCGTTTGGACATGAATTGATTCTCCTTGCGCTGAACGGCCTCAACCTGTTACCGGCAAATGCCCGTCCCCTGCGGATTCCCAGCAAATACCATGACTTACCCACCCCCTCAAGCAAGTCAACCCCTGCTTCACCCTTAAGGTAAACACCTGAGTCCGGGGCTAAAGTCTTGCCAGAGTTGATATACCAGCCTCTCCCCCCCGGATTCAAGGATGCCTAGGCAGGCGGAAGTATTACTGGAATAACCTGCACTAACACTACGGTTCTTACCCGCTTGTCGGCTATCCCGATCGATGGAACGATGCACTATCCAGTGAAGCACATCTTTACACTTGCTGACAGGAGGGGTCATGCCAATACGCGAATTGCAGGCTGATAACGAAGTGCAGGCTGCTCGCTTCAGGACTGGATTGCCGAACCAAATATCCAACCGCAGAGTTCTCGCCATGGGTCGAAGGAACAGCCCCGCAAAAGAGGGCCTTGAGGAGGTTCTCTCCTCTGCTTTACAAACTACAGACAATGAGCTTGGTCAGATTCTGCAGGAAGTGGACGAGATTACTAAAACGCTGAAGCTAGACGCCCCGGACACGCAGACTCTCAGGGCCGCAGCTCACCCTGCCGTCTGGTGTGCCGTTAGGCAGGCCCTCTTGGACAGAGAGCTGCGCCATTTGGCCCTCACCGACGAACTAACCTGCCTGTATAACCGGCGCGGGTTTTTTGCCGCGGCCCTACAGCAGCTCAAGCTGGCGGGCCGGCAGGCGCAGAGCCTCTTGCTGCTGTATTGTGACGTCGACAACCTGAAGAAGATCAATGACTCCTATGGACACAGGGAAGGAGATCTAGCGCTGATCCGCACTGCGGATGCCCTGGAGCGCACATTCCGTGATTCTGACATTGTGGCTCGCCTCGGTGGAGATGAATTCGTCGTACTGGCGCTCGAAGCTTCCGGGCAAACCCAGGAAGTTTTACTCCGCCGATTGGAAAAGTGTCTTAAGAAGTCTAAGGCAAGCGAATCTCGCTATGAGCTATCGCTCAGTGTCGGGGTGGCACGGTTTGATCCGAAGCGTACCGTCTCTCTCGGTGAACTTATGGCGCAGGCGGATAAGGCCATGTATGAGCAAAAACGAAATGGTCAGAAACTCCACAGAGGCAACGCCTGAACAGTACTCGGCCCGGGGTAGCGAAAAAGATACTTCTGAAAAAAGCCCTAGTTATATGCCTCTAGATGGAAGAATGGAGAAGCGCGTCCCGCTTGAGGTTGGCGTGTATCTCGGGAGCAACGAGCAGTTGTTCGCCGCTGAAAGGGCGATCACGGCTAACGTCAGTCCCCACGGTGCTCGCGTGATAACCAGGCGGCGCTGGCGGGCCGAAGAGCGGCCGTGGCTCGCCCCGGTGTCGAGTGAGTTTCGCCTGCAAGCAAAAGTGATCTACTGTCAGGCACTGAAGAATGGGTGTTTCTGTGTGGGATTAAGATTTGAGGCTGGCTTCATTCGCTTTGGAGATAATCCCTTACATTAGGATTCGACAATAAAACACCGACACGCGCGAAAGTTCAAAGAAGGACGGACACGATCCTCCAGCGAGCGGCACCTCGCGGTCCTCAGGGCAGGCAGGGCAATCGTGTTGTGCCTCTGCGAACAGATAAGTTACGACTGGTCGATCAAACGGTGGTGGATTGCATAGAGAGCCAGTTCGAGGCGGTCGGAGACGCCGAGTTTGTCAAAGATGTTGTGCAAATGGTTCTTGACGGTTTGTTCGGAGCTGAAAAGCTTTTCGCCGATTTCCTTGTTGCGAAAACCTTGTGCGACGAGCTGAACAATTTCCTTTTCGCGGTCGCTGAGCAACGGTTTTTCGCGGCGCGGGCCGGATTCGCTGGACTTCGAAAATGCCTTCATGACCTCGGCGGTCATGCGGTTATCAAGCCAGATTTCGCCGGCATGCACGCGGTGAATACTTTTCACTAGAAGATCGGTGGCAGACTGCTTCAGCACTACACCGCGCGCGCCGAGACGCATGGCGCGAACAACGTCGCGATCGTCTTCCGCGGCGGTCAAAACGACAACGCGCGTGGGCAGGGTATCAAAATTGACTTCCTCGAGAACGGCTAAGCCGTCTTTGTCCGGCATGCGCAGATCGAGGAGAAGAATATCGGGCTTGAGCTTGGCGAGGAGCTTGATGCACTCTGCCCCGTTCTGCGCTTCGCCGACGATGGTAATGTCTTCGTCGGAATCGAGAAGCTTCCTCAGACCATCGCGAAAGATCGCATGGTCGTCGGCTAGTAGTACCCGTATCTGCTGTTTCGTTTTGGCCATATTAACCGAGCGGAACTTCGATCGTTAAACGCGCTCCATGCCCCGGGTTCGACTCGACAGTCAAAACCCCGCCCACAGTACGCGCGCGCTCCTTAATGGAAATGGGACCCAGCCGCAGACGATCCAATTCATCACCGGTGAACCTGCCGGCAAAACTAAACCCCTCGCCATTATCATCCACTACGAGTACTAGACGGCTGTCATCCTGCGACAGTTTTACCACGACATGGGAAGCCTTGGCATGCTTTTTTATGTTGTTGAGTGCTTCTCGGTAAATCTGGAAAATCTCGCGGCAGACGCGGTCGGAGGCGCGTAGTTCTGCCGAATCGATCAGCAAATCAAGGGCGATCGTGGATTCGTTGCGATAGCGTTCGGCGAATCCGCGCATCAGGTCCACCAGATCGGCGCTTTGCACGCGCAGGGGACGGAGGTCCGTAACGGTCTGGCGTAGTTCCGCACCCTCGTTCTTGACGGTCTGTTGGAGGCTGGCAAGGCCGCTGACGGCTTGGTCGGGCGCGGTAGGAACCCGGCGCCGCAGGACATCCAACTGGATTTCGATGCTCAGGAGGGTCTGAAGAATCCCGTCGTGTAGGTCGCGTGCAATCCGGCTACGCTCGGCCTCGATGGCGCGGGCGCGTAAGTGCCTCAAAAGAAAGATGTTTTCTAGGGCGGGGGATACATGCGCGGCGACGCGTTCAAGCCAGGCCAAGTCCTGTTTTTGAAATGACTTACGGCCATTCAGCAGGAAAATCCGGCCACTCGCTTGCCCTTCCTGGTCGAATGCCACCGTCAGGAGAGACTGCACTTTGAGTTCCTGCTGAGCCGGCCCAGGCAGCCGCGGCAGATTCTTTATCACCTTCCCGTCTCGGCGGTCCCACCCGAAACCTGAACCCGGTCCGGTGAGGGAGTTCCAGCATATTGCGGCATCCATGTCGTCCAGCAAGAACCCGTCGGTGCGCGAGAGCGGCATGCTCTCTGGCACCAGCCGCTCACTTTCGCCCGCTTTCAGCCGCCAAAGAAAAATCCGCTCCAGATCCGTGTCGCGATAGAGCAATAGAGCTTCTTCCGCGCTAAACGTCGTCGCAAGCTCCTCAAGAAAGAGCCGCAGCGATTCCGCCAGCCCTTGATCCACTTGCATCGTTGCGTTGATGCGCGAAAAGAAATCGATCTGCACCGCAAACCGCCGGTTAAGGTCGCCAAGGTACGCGAGACCCACGCCGCCGACAAATGTCCCAGCCAGCAGCCCTAGCCAGGCGACCACGCGCATCCAGTCCATTTCGCCACGCCCCGCCGTCCGCAAAACCAGGACTAGAGACAGCGCGCCAGCAAGCGGAACGGTCAAGCCAAGTCCCCAGCGAATGCCTCCCGCGTAGCAGATGAACATGAACGGAAACCACACCGGCACCGTAGAAGGACTGATATAGATGAAATATCCCAGGGCGAACAAATCGCACACCAGGGGCAAATGCCAGGAGCGTTTGCGGAGCAGTCGCTCTAACTGAGTCACGAGGAGCGAAACGATCAGATAGGCAATGAGAAACGAAACGGAGCGCCGCAATTCGTGCGAAGGTGGCTGTTCCAGAACGGCCAGCAGCGCCAGCAAAATGAAAACCGGCCGCGCGTAAACAATCTGCCGGTCGAAATGGTGACGATCCGTTTGATGGGGGCTCATGCGCGGGGACGCGTGTCCTATGCTTTTAGTCTAACAAGTCACGCGCGCATCGTGGTGCGGCGTGTTCTAGCCCACAACGGGCCGAACAGACTGCAAGCAAACACCGGCCGTTCAAACCTGTTCTCATCTTTAAGAGTAACAACAGCGTACCCGCGCGTTGCCTGCAAAAACAGCGGGCCGTGCCTAGATGAAACGCCCGAAACGCCCCCGCCCACTTTTCGACACGCGGGAATTAGCGTAAACTAAGGTAGTCGCGCGAATGGTGGGAGTAGCTCAGCTGGTAGAGCGTCGGTCTGTGGCACCGAATGTCGCGGGTTCGATCCCCGTCTCCCACCCCAACTGGATTTGAACTTTCTTTTCCTCACTTCAATCTCCGCAACAATCTGGCATGCTAAGGTCGGTGGCCAAGTGTAATGGGCTTTAGCCGACCACTTGACGTTCTTATGGCCGTCCTAGCCGCCATCGTCGTTTTTGTCGGCTGCATCCTTGTGATTGGAATACCTATCAAGATCAGCTTACTTATGTGAGCCTGCGTATTCCCGGCTGGGCTTGTCTTTGGGCGGCGCGTCGCGGAAATCGTCACCAGCATCTTTTAGCCCAACTTCCACGGCAATCGGGGTGATTTCCTGCAAAAAACCAGCATCGTCTTGAAGAAGTGGTTTGTTTTCACAGCGCATTGCATAAATTGGTCAAAATAGTGACTAAAGTGACTGCGATTTCTCTTGACATTGGCACGAGACAATGCTACGTGTAGTGGCCAATGTACATTCGAAAATCAACGCGAACCTACAAGGGCAAAACCTACACCAATCACCTTCTTGTCGAATCCGTCCAAACCGCTAAGGGCCCACGCCAGCACACGATTTGCTCGCTCGGAAGCCTAGAACCCGCTCCGGTCGAAGACTGGCTGGCACTGGCGCACAAACTCCAATCGGCGCTGGCGGACACAAAGCCTGGCAGGTCAGCGCACGTAGTGACGAAAAAAAATCGTAAGTTCAGACCTCCTGACATGGTTAGTCGGAAACCTGTCCGCTTTTTGCCTCTGCATGACAGGGCGCAACCGAGTAACGCATGTGCAGTTGCGTGCCCGGGAATAGCGTGTCTGTCTTGTTTAGCATCTCGCAAAGGGCTTCGAGGACTCGGGACCGATGTGGCGAACTGAGTGGGGCTAGCGTTATCCGAAGTTGGTCATCCGTAGGCTCGATGTCCGCCGTATCCTGCAGCGCCGTCTGAATGAAAGTACGTCCTTCATCTTCCACGCGTTTGTAGTAGGGGCGAACCAGCTCAACCAGATCACTCTCTATCTGGTACGCAATCATTTTCAAGACGTTGGTCAGGTGCTTGCGTTCGGTCGATAGTTTCACCAACTCCTGGCCTTTTTGGGCATCCGCAAGCGGCACGCGAGCTGGAAGAGAGTCACGCCGGAGCTTGAGCTTCTTGATGCGAGCCGTAGTCTTGTCAATCGCTCTTCGGATTTTCTCTTCCGCGATCTCAAAGCCAGCCACAGTGCGAGTACGTCCGTGAACATAATCGATTGCTGTTGCCCCATAGTTCTTTTGTAGTTTCCTGAGATGAACACGAGCAGTGTGAATCTCTTTCTCGACCGCTTTCCGAGATGGATTGGGGACAGAACGGTTGGGGTCGTCGGGTTCGACCTGATAGTCCACAAGCGCATCGATTAGATATTCCTCCCGCAGGTACTTGAAGAAATTCTCTTGGCGCCAGCGTTCGAACATGCGATGAGCCACAACGATGGCGCGCAGGTCCCAGCGGCTGGTCACAATCGGCGTCTGATGACCGGTCCCCGTCAGGCGAGTCACCTGACGGAGTCGAAGCTTTCCCTTGAGGAAGCGAACGGGTTGGTCATGGAGAAGGTAGCGCACCTGTCGACCGTCCAACCTGGCCTTGTACCAAGTGAACCTCTTTTCGGCGATGTGGCGGATGCGACCTTTGCGATAGGTCAAGATGTCAAAGTCCATGGCTAGCAGGTCCCGAAACAGTTTGGGACTCCAGCCAGCGCGGTCGAAGACAACGGTGGAGTGCCGGCGCGGTCCCAGGAGTTGGCGCACCTCGCTCAGCACCGGCACGAGCATTCGGGTCATGGCGGGGTTCGCATCGGCAGTGACCACAAACAAGGGATCGCCGCGTTGATCATTGACCCAATAATCGGTGGTCGCGGGTGCCGCGAGATGCATTCGTGTCACGTAAGCCTTCGGAATCGTGCGTTTGCCGTGGTAGGCCCGAACGTGGCCGTCAATATAGAGGAACCCGAGCACCTTTCCACGTTCGGCGATGCGTTGCCGAGCAATCTCGCGACCGAGTCGATAGCTGCCCTTCAGAGCAGCGAGACGTGCGAGTTTGCGGCGCAGAGTCTTCACTTCCGGCATGCGATCCAAGCCGACAATGCGACCCAGTTCTCCAGGCGGATATTCTTTGAGAGCTTCGGGCCGAGGGATCCTTAGGAGCGCCAACAGAACATAGGCCACCAGAGTGGTGCGCAGTCCGTAAAAGGCAGGGCCGAGGCTGCCGTAAATTTTCTCCGCGGTTGAGAGTAGGCCACTGGCAACGAGCGTTGGAATGGCCAACAACACACCTACTCTGGGCAGACTTCGCGTTGGAGCAAACAACGGAAGAGCATCGTCGAGAAGTCCCATGGCGGCCAAGAGGCGATCCATGGACCGATCGAGAGGGTTGGCATCGAGACTTTTTGCCGCCGAATCGGTTTGAAATTGCGCCATCTTGCGCGGCGGCTGTGTCGCAGCGGAAGGCGGAGCTTCGATCAACTTGCTTGCGGAAACTATGGACTGCTTTGCTTGTGCGCCATTTTCCTCTTGTAGAAAGGAGAGACATGGTTCAGGGCAAGGTTGCCAGCCGAGTCGACGGAGACTCTTCCGCACGGCTTTTTCACTGAGGCCAATCCGACCCGCAATCCATCGATTGCTCATCCCCTTGGCTTTAAGGCGGAGGATGGTTTGGTCTCGCTCAGGGGTTTTCTTGTGCCCGGAAGGACTGCCGGAAGGCCGTCCCTCCGGACGCGCGAGCGCGCTCAGCCCACCAGCCTTGAGGTGCTCCTGGTAGCGACGAAGCGATCGGGACGAATAGCCGAAGGAGCGTGCGATATCGTTCTGATCTGCATATCCTGATTCAAAAAGCTGAACCATGGCGTAGGCTTCGGCGGGGCGATCTTCGACGGAGTAGTGGGCAAAGACCACCCCATGGACGAAGACCACTCGCTGTTTTTCTTCGGTCTGGATGCAAACGCGATCGTTGACGAAGACGGTACCGGGAGTTGGAGGAGGGCAGGCAAACAGCTCCTTTTGAGGTGGGGGCGGACGCATGGTTTCTTAGCATGCCCTACCCCCCGTAGATCCAAAAAGCGGACAGGTTTAGGTCCGCACCCTGAGAAGCGAAAAAGCAAGCCAGTAGCAGTTCCGGAGAGATCAGCAGAGGGAACAACAGACACTTCTCGTTCAGATTTCGTGGAATCGGAAATCCCGGAGCTTACGATTGCAGATTCAAAAAGCGGACAGGTTTAGGTCCGCACCCACCCCGGGAAACCACAGTACTAAAAGCCTTTTTGGCGGGCATGTCAGGA
>QHZC01000167.1:22585-25721 GCA_003224515.1 Acidobacteriota bacterium | reverse complement strand
TCGCCGATGAGTGGGTCGCGGATTGCAGCTTCCTCCACAATCGAATTAACCGTCGCGAATTGAAAGAGCCTGCCCGTCGGGTCACTCTGCTCGCAAGCTTTTCCTGCGAACGGCAGGACTGCTCAGAGACTACAACCGGTCGCGTCTCGAAGAAATCCAAGGATGACTTTTCAGGTTGGAAAAATGGAGGGACGTCACTAGGATAGCTGCGGGTTCGTTGGACCCGAAAGAGTCAAGAGGGAGAGAAATGAGATGAGGAAAAGTCGCAGCGTGCATCCATTCCCGATTAGTTCTCCGCGGCTCGCCCTGGTCGCGCTCACTTTGCTGGCGTTGTTTTCCTTGGCGAGAGCGGCGAGCGGGCAGACGGCGAATGAACCGGCGCTGCCATACGCGCCGAGCCTGGATTTGAGTTCGATGGATAAGTCCATCGACCCTTGCGTGAACTTTTACCAATACGCATGCGGAGGATGGCGGAAGAGGAATCCCATCCCCGCGGACCAGACTTCGTGGAGTGTTTACGGGAAGCTCTACCAGGACAATCTCGCGTTTCTGCGCGGAATCCTGGAACAGGCGGCGAACAACGCAAATCAGCGCGATACGGTGTCGCAAAAGATCGGAGACTTTTACGCCGCCTGCATCGACGAAGCGGGAATCGAGAAGCACGGGCTAGGTCCCATCGAGCCGGAACTAGAGGCGATTGCGCGGTTGAACTCCTTGCGCGAGCTGGCGCCGCTGGTGGCCCGGCTGCAGCTGGCGACGGGCGGCTACAGGTCCATCCTCTTTCGGGGCGGATCGGACCAGGATTCGGACGATTCCGAGCAGGTGATTGCATCGCTGGATCAAGGCGGGCTGGGCCTGCCGGACCGCGACTACTATACGAAGGAGGATATGAAATCGAAAGAGACGCGCGAGCGGTACGTGCAGCACGTACAGAAGATATTCGAGCTGCTGGGCGACAACAAGGAGACAGCGAAAAAGAATGCAGCGACGCTAATGCGCATGGAAACGACGCTGGCAAAGGCTTCGATGACACGCGTGGAGCGGCGCGACCCGTACAAGCTGAAAAACAAAATGAACATTCCCGGTCTAGAGGAACTTGCGCCGAATTTCGAATGGAAGACGTACTACGGTGTTTTGCAGTACCCCAAGGTCGAAATTCTGAACGTGGGAGATCCGGCGTTCTTCAAGCAGTTGAACGCGACGCTTGCGAGCGAGCCGCTCGCAAATTGGAAGACCTATTTACGTTTTCACGTGGCGGACAGTTCCGCGCAGTATCTCTCCGCGAATTTTGTGCAGGAGAATTTTGAGTTTTACCGGAAGTATCTGCGCGGGGCAAAAGAGAAGCAGCCGCAGTGGAAACGCTGCGTGCAGTACACCGACTACATGCTGGGTGAAGCGCTGGGGCAGGCATACGCGCGCAAAGTGTTTTCGCCAGAGCTAAAGCAGAGCACGCTGGATATGGTGCGGCGCATCGAAGACGCCATGGCAAAGCGAATTCAGCAACTGGATTGGATGAGCCCGGAGACCAAGCAGCAGGCGCTGGTGAAGCTACAGGGGATCCGCAACAAGATTGGCTATCCGGACCAATGGCGGGACTACAGTCCGGTGAAGATTGTACGCTCGGAATTCCTGGGAAATGTGCAGCGAGCCACGGAGTTTGAGAACCGGCGGCAAATTGCGAAGATCGGCAGGCCGGTGGATCACGGCGAATGGCTGATTTCGCCCGCGACGGTGGACGCTTACTACAATCCGCAGATGAACGACATCAACTTCCCTGCCGGAGTGCTGCAGCCGCCTCTGTACGATGCGAAGGTGGATGACGCGCCGAATTACGGCGACACGGGCGGAACGATCGGGCACGAGTTGACCCATGGCTTCGACGATGAAGGCAGCCAGTTCGACGCCAGGGGCAATTTGAAGAACTGGTGGAAGGAAGAGGACCGCAAGAAGTTCGACGAGCGCACAAAGTGCGTGAGTGACCAGTATTCACAATATGTGGTGGTGGATGAGGTCCGCATCAACGGCGAACTGACCAAGGGCGAAGACGTTGCCGACCTGGGCGGAGAGATCCTGGCCTACATGGCGTGGGACACGGCCATCGCCGGCAAGAATTTGCTGCCGGTGGACGGTCTGACGCCGGAGCAGAGGTTTTTCATCGGCTTTGCGCAATGGGATTGCGCGAATGAGCGCCCGGAAGATATGAGAGTGCGGGCGCAGACCGATCCGCATTCGCCGCCGGGATTCCGCATCAACGGAGTGGTGGTGAACATGCCGGAATTCGCGAAGGCATTTTCATGCCACGCGGGGCAACCGATGGTGAAACCAGCGGAGAAGATTTGCAGAGTGTGGTAGCGCTTCTGCCAGGGCCGAAGAGCGCCTAGTCCCAGAAAGAAGGGGGGACGTGGCGATGATCGGGGCTACGACGATGGCGACGAATCGGAGGATTGCGCTGGCTTAAATCTTGGCGAGAAGCTCTACTTCGACGATTCTTTCTTGTGCAGGGCGGTGCACACGGTTAGAGCGGTGGTGGGATCGACGGCGTTGTCGCCCTCTTCGACAAATTGGATGATGCCCTGCTTGTCGATGATAATGTTAGCGCGCAGAGCCCACTCATAGGTCTCGTTTTGGACGTCATAACCTTTCAGGATGCCGTAGGACTTGAGCATCTTGCGGTTCATGTCGCTGAGGAGCGGGAAGGTAATGCCGATCTGCTTGGCGAAGGCGGCGTTGGCAGCGGGACTATCCAAACTAACTCCGAAAACCTCCGTGTCCGAGGTGTCAATCTTACCGGAGGCGATTCCAGCCTGGACCGCCTGAAGTTGCTTCGTTCAACCGCCGGTGAAGGCCAAGACGTAAACGGCGAGAAAGACGTTTTTCTTGCCACGGTAGTCACTGAGCTTTACGGTTTTCCACTGATCGCTGAGAAGATTAAAATCGGGGGCCGCGTCGCCGACTTTGAGTGTCATCTTGGCGTGCGACTTCGCGACCTGTGGAGCAGCAGGGGCAGCCGCCAGCGCGGCCGCAGCCAGGAGCCCGAGAGCGATCGACTGTTTCATCGAGAATATCCCCTCTCATCGGTGATACGAGTGGCATCAGGAGCTTACATCTTGACATTTATGCAATACTATCGGAATGG
>QHZC01000167.1:20987-22384 GCA_003224515.1 Acidobacteriota bacterium | reverse complement strand
CCATTTTGAAAGGGTGCAAGTCCCAAATGCTAGCTTGCGCATGATGGCATTGTAGTGGGAAAAAACGGCAAGCGATTTTTACGGCGAGCTAAAAAATGTCAAGGGGTTTGAGTTCGAAGGCAACCCTTTGTGCAGCGGGGCGGCATCACAGAGAAGGGGTAGTCTGGCGGAATTGGCCGAAAGGGCAAAGTAGTTGTTCAGCCTGGCCTTTCGTTCAGGTTATACTTGAGGGTTCCAAGCCGCTGGGAGTCCAAAGGAATGTCGTGGGCTCTCATAGACGCTGGCGTGGGACCCCCGATTGGTGAGAGAGGTGAAGATTGCGCCGTACTTCATTCCTGGCGACCGCAGAGAGGTCGACTCTATTCGTGATGACCGGACTGCTTCTGCTGAGCGCCACGCGGTGCGATGCACAAATCTTCCATAAGAAGAAAAAGGTCAATAAGTCGACCAGTGCGGAGAATACCGCGGAGCCCGACAAGATTCTGTATGACAAGGCGATGGATGACGTCAAGCACGGGCGGCATGAAGTCGGCCGGCTAAACCTGCAGACGCTCATCAACACCTATCCGGACAGCGACTATCTTGCCAAGGCCAAGTACAAGGATTTCGACATTTTCTTCCCCATGCTGCCTGAAGCGGCGTACGCGCAGTTGCAGGTGGCCATGACGCACTACAAGCAGATGGAGAAACCGGACCGCGACCGCACGCACGCCCGCGCGGCTGAAGACGAGTTCCAAACGTTCCTGTCAAAATATTCGAATGATCCACTGGCGCCGAAGGCCGAACAGCATCTGCGCGAAGTGCAGGAACTGCTGGCGGAAGCCGACTTCCGCATTGGTTATTACTACTACGTGAAGGAAGACAAGAAAGCCGCGGAATCGAGGCTGAGAGCGATCGTAAATCGGTACCCCCTTTACAGCAAATCCGACCGAGCGCTGTGGATGCTTGGGAACATCTGGGAATCCACCGAGAAGAAGGAGATTGCAGCTCCCTATTATGCGAGGATCGTCCGCAATTACCCGCTGTCACCTTTGGTTCCCGATGCGAAGAGCCGGCTGAAGGCACTTGGAGCGCCGGTGCCGCAGCCCGATCCCCAGGCCGTAGCCTGGATGACGGCAGAACAGAATGCGCCGCGGCAGCGTGAAGTGTTCATCAAGAAGCCGCTGGCACTGATTCATACCGGCCCGGTGCAGGAGTTGCGGGCGGCGGCCACAAACGGAAAGCCGACGATGACTCCGGAGTCCGAGAGCGAAGCGGGAATTGATGTTTTGACGGGCGGGAGTCAGTCGCGAATCGGCGGCGGCCCAGGCACAGGAATCGTCGCGACCGTGAGGCCCGGAAGCAGCAGTGCGACAACTGACGGCGCGGAGAGTGTGGCCCCGACGACAGAGGGAAGC
>QHZC01000167.1:10252-20731 GCA_003224515.1 Acidobacteriota bacterium | reverse complement strand
CCCGGTGTGCCTTTTATCTCCTTTGGGCCGTTGGCAGGGGCCAAAACCCTGGTATTCACTTCCGACACACACCTGCCCTGTTGAGATTGACGCGTACCTCATCGGGTGCTCCAATACTCTAGAGTAGGTCATTCGGCATGGCCGCGCGCTGAGTGTGGCACAAGCGGGTAGTGTATCGTCGGAGGACGTCTGGTGGCCAAGATTCTGGTTGCGGACGACAACAGCAACATCCAAAAGATGGTGGGGCTCGCCCTAAAAGATCAGGGCATCGACGTCGTTGCCGTTGGCAATGGCGAGGCGGCCGTACGCAAGATTTCGGATATTCACCCGGACCTGGTTCTCGCCGACGTATTCATGCCGGTTCGAAACGGCTATGAAGTTTGCGAGTACGTAAAGACGAATCCCTCGTTAGCGCATATCCCGGTCATTCTGCTAGTCGGCGCATTTGATCCGCTGGATGAGCAAGAAGCCCAGCGAGTGGGAGCGGACGGGGTGTTGAAGAAGCCGTTTGTTCCACCAGATCCTCTGATTTCGATGGTTAAGTCCGCTTTGCAGCGCGCCGGAGTGGCTCAAGGAAACGCCAGCGCGACTAAAGCTCCGGAACCAGTAGTTATGAAAGCCTCGGACCTCCTCACGCCAAGCGGTGCGGCCGTGCCGACGGTGAGCGGTATCCCTCTGGAGACGGCTTCACCAGAAGCGCCGATTGCATCCTTGGATCAAGAAAGTTTTGTGGATGAAGCACCGGGGCGTCCCGAACCTTTGCGAATTGATAGCGGTTCGCAAGCGGTAGCTTTCGGAAGCCTCCTCGAAACACCTGTGGATGAGAGCGAGGAAGATATCGGTTTTCCACCGCCGGCGCATCCGGAATTGGCGACGGAGCGCGATTGGCGCGATCCGGATTTGGAGGAAACGGACGAGGAAGTGGAAGAAGAAAAACCCGCTGCGCCATGGCGGCGCGAGGAAGCGGATAGTTATGCCGATGCCGAATCCACGAGCGGGGCGAAGGACTGGCGCTCTGGCAGTTTCGAGCAGATTCTAGCAAGGAAGGCTCAGGGAGAGTCATGGGAAGCGGCAGACGAAAAACCGGAACTCGTTGAGGCGGCGCCCTCAGCGAGTAACCTTGTGACGGAAACTCCCTCTGTCCCAGCCAGCATCCCGGAAGCAACAGCGCTCATGGGAGCGATTTCTACTACCCCATTTGCGGACGACGCATGGGCAACTGCAGCTTCGCCTGCTTCGCAGGAAAAAGGTTCGACGGACACTGCCACGGAGGTGGAAGAAGTAGCGCACGTGAAAGAACGCGAGCTATCTTCCGCAGAAGCGGTCGTTGCCGCCGCACCTGAAGCAACGCCTGTCGAACCGGAGACGAAGGCATCTGAGGAGTCGTGGTTTTCTGTTCCATCCAACCCATGGAACGCCGAGATGGAAAAAGCGAACCGACTTGCTTCGGCGTGGGATGCTGCGGTGCCAGTGGCCGCTCCTCCGGCATCGAGCAACGGAGCGGAAAAAACCACTGGTGCGATGAGCGAGACGACTCAGAAGGTGATCGAGGAAGCGGCCTTGCCCGCAGCCGCGGTCGAGGCCATCCGCGAGGAGGCGGCTCTCGTTGCCGAGGACGCGACGCTTACGGCGGAGGATCAAGCTTCTAGTGAAAGCTCCTACGCGCGACACAAGGCCGCAGAAACCGCTGCGTCCAAGAACGACATGGACGACCTCGTCGCCAAAGTGCTCGCGAGAATGAGTCCTGAGGTTCTGCAGGCGGTTACCCGGGAAATCCTCAAACCCGTCGTGGAAGCGATGGTCAAGCAAGAGATGAATTCGAAGAAGTCTTAGCTCCCTGCCCCGTCGCTTCGAAGATCCACGCTTGCTTTGTATTCATCCGAATTGAACGTGCTTCGCAAGGCTGCGCCCGGCCGAATTGACGCAGCCGCTTTTCCCCTCGTATAGTCGAAGATTACTCTTAACGATTCGAACTGACAGAAAAAGGCGGGCCAAGGCCCACCCCTACACGGAGAATGCGCACCGGATGGCTCGCGAGATAGCAAAGGGGTACGAACCGCAGCAGATCGAACCACGGTGGGCAGACTTTTGGGTGAAGGAAGCGCTGTTCAAGGCGGATGCGAATGCGCCCGAGCCGGTGTTTTCGATCGTCATTCCGCCCCCGAACGTCACTGGCTCGCTGCACATCGGGCACATGCTGGACCACACGGAGATTGACATCCTCACGCGCTGGCACAGGATGCGGGGATACAACACCCTCTATTTGCCGGGAACTGACCACGCGGGAATCTCGACGCAGCGAGTGGTGGTGAGGCAGCTCGCGGCACAAGGCATCAATTACCGGGAGCTGGGACGCGAAGAATTCGAGAAGCGCGTGTGGAAATGGAAAGAAGAGAGCGGCGGAACGATTCAGCGGCAGATGCGAGAAATTGGGGATAGCTGCGACTGGTCGCGTGAAAAATTCACGTTGTCGCCGGAACTGTCGCCCGCGGTGCGAGAAGCCTTTGTGCGGCTTTACGAAGAGGGTCTAATTTACAGGGAGAACCGGTTGTTGAACTGGTGTCCCGTGTGCCTGACGGTGCTAAGCGATCTGGAAGTGGTCACATCAGGTATCCGGTGGTGGGAACGAACGAGTTCCTCGTTGTGGCCACCACGCGGCCCGAAACCATGCTCGGCGACGCGGCCGTGGCGGTAAACCCGGAAGACGAGCGGTTTATGCACCTGGTTGGCAAAAAAACGCTGCTGCCTTTGATGAATCGGGAGATTCCGATCATCGCGGACGCAATGGTGGACCGCGAATTTGGAACGGGAGCTGTGAAAATCACGCCCGCGCATGATGCAAACGATTTCGAAGTGGGGCGGCGTCACAAGTTGGCGGAAATCGACGTGATGACCGAGGACGGCAAAATGAGCGCAGCGGCGGGTCCTTACAAGGGGATGGATCGCTTTGAGGCGCGGCAAAGGATTGTTGAGGATTTGAAGACGCTGGGTCTGCTTGAAAAGATCACCGAGCACACCAACGCCATCGGTTTGTGTGAACGGAGCAAGACCATTGTCGAGCCGCGGGCTTCTACGCAATGGTTCTGCGCAATGAAGGAGCTGGCCAAGCCGGCGATTCGGGCGAAGACGGCGCGATCCGGATGGTGCCTGACAACCGGCGGGAAGAATATCTGAACTGGCTGAGCAATATTCGCGACTGGACGCTGTCACGGCAACTCTGGTGGGGGCACCGGATTCCGGCGTGGTATTGCAAGGAGAATAAGCACGTTACGGTCGCGCGCGAAGCGCCGGCGAAGTGCGCGACGTGCGGGTCGACAAACCTTGAACAAGACCCGGACGTTCTGGACACGTGGTTCAGTTCGGGACTGTGGCCGTTTTCGACGCTGGGCTGGCCCGCGCACACGCCGGATTACAAAACGTACTATCCGACGAGCCTGCTGATCACGGGATACGACATCCTGTTTTTCTGGGTGGCGAGGATGATCATGATGGGAATTCACTTTACGGGCAAAGTTCCCTTCCGTGCCGTTTATCTGCATTCCCTGGTGCGTACCGGAAGCGGCGAGAAAATGTCCAAGTCCAAAGGGACAGGGCTCGATCCTGTGGCACTCAATCAGCAGTACGGAACAGATGCGATGCGATTCTGCCTGGCGTCAATGGCTGCTCCGGGCACGGACATCGTGCTGTCCGAGGACAAACTGACAAGCGCGCGAAACTTCGCGAACAAAATCTGGAATGCGGCGCGGTTTTTGTTCATGAGTCTGGACAAGTTTGAAGAGAGCGGGACGAAATTGGAAGAACTGGCGGCCCGGGAGGTGCGCACAAAGGCACCATACGCCTATCGTGGCAGCGTTCCGCTGGTAGAAGCGTGGATGTTCGCGCGCCTGGCGGCAACCGTGGAATTGGTGAATGAGGCGCTAGCGAACTTCCGGTTTCACGAGGCCGCTCAAGGCGTGTACCAGTTTTTCTGGGGCGACTTCTGCGACTGGTACATCGAGTGGGTGAAGCCGGAACTGCAGAGCGCCGACCGCGAGCGCGCGACCGTGGCGTGGAAGAATCTGTTCGCGGCGTTCGATGCGGCGTTGCGGCTGTTGCACCCGTTCATGCCCTTCCTGACAGAAGAGCTCTGGCACCAGTTGCCGCAAAAGACAGGAGCGAAATCGATCGCGCTGGACCAATTTCCAAAAGCGCATGACTATTGGAAGAACGCAAAAGCGGCGCGGGATGTTGACGTAATCCAGGAAGTGGTCACGGCGCTTCGCAACATTCGTGGCGAGCTAAAACTCGATCCGAAGAAGAGAGTGACGGCAGACTTCTCCACGAGCGACGCCCGTGTGGGCGAATTGATTCAGGCGAATCGTGGGGCGATTGAGCGGTTCGCGGTTTTGTCGGAGCTTCGCATCGTTCCGCGCCAGCAGTTCGATGCGAAAAGCGGGGCGGTGCGCTCCACGGCTACGTTTGACATGCGCATCGCGTATTCCGACACCGCGGATGTGGCAGGGGAGAAGACGCGGCTGAAGAAGGAGATCGAGGGTTTGCAGAAAGCCATCGCGTCGAAGGAACGGCAGCTCGGGAATGAGGCGTTTCGGAGTCGCGCGCCGGAAAACATCATTAAGGAGCTGGAAGCCAAGCTCTCCCAGCAGCGCGCCGAACTTCACAAATTGCAAGATCGCCTTTCGCAGCTGGAAAACATTTCCTAGTTCTTCGGGGTCTTATGGATTGGAATTCTGGCTACATTGCTGACATTTTACGGCGCGCGCTAGAGGAAGATATCGGCTCGGGGGACGCGACTACCACGGCCACAATACCACCGCGAGCATCGGCTTGGGCCCACATTCTGGCCAGGCAGACCCTTGTTTGCGCGGGATTGCCGATTGCCGAAAAAATCTTTCGTGCACTGGATCCGGAAATCCGGATCACTTGCGCGCACAACGATGGGTCGTTTGTAGAACCTGGTGCGCAAATCGTGCAGCTTAAGGGAAATGCCCGCGCAATCCTCACCGGCGAACGAACCACGCTGAATTTTCTGGCGCATCTTTGCGGCATCGCCACGCTGACGCGGCGCTTCGTGGAACAACTGGCAGGCACGAGAACCCGGATTAGGGATACGAGGAAAACGACACCTGGTTTGCGTGCGCTGGAAAAGTATGCAGTGAAGACGGGCGGCGGCACCAACCACCGCTTCGGCCTTTATGACGCCATTCTTCTAAAAGAGAATCACATCGCGCTGGCCGGGGGAATGAGGGAAGCGCTGGACAAAGCGCATACTTTTGTGTCGCCAAAGGTGCCGCCGCCGAGGGCAGCGAGCGCTTACGACGCGGCCGGGTTGGACCCGGAGGTGGTGGGCCCGGGGCCGTTGCTTGTGCAGATTGAGGTTCGCGATCAGAAAGAATTGCTTGAAGCCCTCGGGGCCGGGGCGGAGGCTGTGCTGCTGGATAACATGACAGTGGAACGCGCGGCGGAATGCGTGAAGATCGCGCGAGGGATTCGCGCCGACTGTGTGATCGAAATTTCCGGAGGCATCACGCTCGACAACGCGCGTGCTTACGCGGAAACCGGCGCCGACTTTCTTTCGTCCGGGATGCTTACGCACTCGGCGCCTGCCGCGAACCTCAGCCTGCTTGTGGACAGCATCGAGGAAACGTAAGCTTAGGCGGCGCGAAGGGGCGCGGCGAGATCCCGATGACTCAAGAATTCTTGCCGGGCACAACCGACCGGCGGCTGGCACGGTTGCTTACGTTGCTGGCGGAAAATGCCACCATCGTGATCAGCGGGGCGCGAATCGCGAAAGAGATTGGCGTTTCGCGATCGACGGTATGGCGGTGGGTGGAGCGGCTGCGCGGGTTGGGCGTGAAAGTGAAAGGCCAGCTGGCCAGCGGATACTTCCTGGAGCAAGTGCCCGATATCCTGACTCCGGACATGTTGAAGCAGCGGCTGAGAGGCAGCCTCTTTGGAAAGCGCATCTTTCATTTTTTTAAGACGGATTCGACGAATCGTGTAGCGCTGGAATTGGGACACGCAGGCGAGCCGGAAGGCGCCGTCGTGCTGGCGGAAGAGCAGACCGCAGGACGGGGCCGGTCGGGACGCAAATGGCATTCCGAACGCGCGGCGGGCATTTACGCGACATTGCTTCTTCGGCCAAAACTGGCGCCGGTACAGGCTCCGCTGCTGACTATGATGGCGGGACTCTCCGCGCATTCCGCGGTGCAGGCCCTTACGGGGCTGGCAGTGGACCTGAAGTGGCCGAACGACCTGCTCATCCTAGGGAAAAAACTGGGCGGGATCCTGACGGAGATGCACGCGGAACCGGGTCAAATTCGATTCGTGATCGTGGGGATCGGGCTGAACGTAAATCAGGAAAGGTTTCCCGGCGAGTTGGCCAACATAGCAACTTCCCTGCACGCGGAAACGGGAAAACCGCAATCGCGCATGGAGCTACTGGTCCGGTTGCTGCGTGAATTCGAGAGCGATTACAATCGTTTCCTGCGGGAAGGCGTGGCCAGCGTGGTTGCGCGCTTCGAATCGATATCGACTTACGCCAGAGGCAAGCGCGTACGCGTAACAAATGGAACAGAGAGCTATGTCGGAACGACGGGAGGCCTTGGGCCGGAGGGATTGCTGCAAGTAGAACGCGACGGCGGACAGATAATGACGGTAATCGCGGGGGACGTGGCGGAGGCACGCTAGATGCTGCTGACCATTGACGTGGGAAACACCAACTCGGTCCTGGGCGTTTTTCGCGGCGAAGAGCTGATCGCGAATTGGCGTTTGACGACCGCCCGTGAGCAGACGGTCGACGAATATGGCGTGCTGACTAGGAATCTGTTTACGCTGGCAGGACTCGATCGGGACGCCATCACCGGCGTGATCATCAGTTCGGTGGTACCACCGGTGAACCGGACACTGGCAGAAATGTCGCGAGTTTATTTTGGGAAGAAGGCGCTATTCGTGGAACTCGGTGTGAAGACCGGGATGGCTGTGCTGGTGGATAACCCGTCGGAGGTAGGCGCGGATCGGATTGTGAACGGTGTGGCAGCGTTTCATCAGTACGGCGGGCCGTGCATCGTAGTGGATTTTGGGACCGCGATCACCTTCGACGCAATCTCCGCGAAGGGCGAATACCTCGGCGGAGTAATCGCGCCCGGATTGGGAATTTCGTCGGAGGCTCTTTTTGCGCGCACTGCGCGGTTACCACGGGTGGAGATCAAGGATCCGGGAAAAGTGATCGGGACGAATACCGTTACGCATATGCAGGCGGGTTTGTATTACGGCGCTGTGGACATGGTGGATGGGATGCTCGCGCGCATGAAGAAAGAGCTTGGCGAAGATGCGAAGGTTGTAGCGACCGGCGGGCAGGCGAAGCTAGTCTCGAAAGGCTCGAAACACATTCAGCGCACTGATGAATTTCTAACCCTGACGGGCCTGCGATTGATCTGGGAAAGAAATCAGCCCGCGGAACACGGCAAGAGCGCGGCAGCGGCGCCGGCAAAGAAGACGCAGAGCTAAGCCGCAGGCACTGGCGGCACAGACGGAATCGAGGCCAGCGTCTGGTATCCGGCAGCGCCCAACCAACGAAATGGACGGCTGGAACTACTTCAATTATTTTACGGAAATCGAAGAATACTTCTGGAAGAAACGTGGGGCGCATCTGCTGGTGTCGCCGCTGGACTGGGCGATCATGGAGGCGTGGCACAAAGCCGGGGTGCCACTGGAGGCCGCGCTGAAAGGGATCGACAGGGCGTTTGAGAGCTATCAGAGGTCGCGACGGGGGGCGGGCAAGGCGTTGAAAAACCTGGCATATTGCACGGACGCGGTGTTGGAGGCAGCGGAAGAACAACAGGAAGCGGCTGTGGGGAGCACGCCAAAAGCCGCGCGCACACCGGCCAGCGAGGCGTTTTCGCGGGACGAATTGAAAACGTATTTTGCAAAGAATGTGGCGTATTTGAAAGCTGCGGCAGAAAAGAGTTTGCCGCAACAGCCAGAGATCGCCGGCCGGTTGACGGAAATTGCGGAATCGCTGCATTCAAGTAGTCCGCTTCTCGATACACCAGGGACGCTGGACTTGGAAGATTTGGAGCGCCGGCTGACGATTCTGGATGAGAAGATACAAGCGCTGCTGACGAGCCATGCAGCAGAAGAGCTGATGCTTAAGATCCGACGCGAAGTGGATGGGCAACTGGCGATGTACAGGCGGAAGATGAAATCTGAGCAACTGGCGATGGTCGAGAAACAGTACGTGCAGAAACGGCTGTTGGAAGAGTTTGGAATCCCGCGCCTGAGTCTTTTCTACTTATCGTAGCGCGGGCTGGAGCGAATTGGCTAGGCATCGGGAAGCAAGATTCAGCGGCTTAAGTTTCAATCTACAAGAGCGACTTTTCCTAAAACCGGACAACACTTATGGCTGATGAGTTAACCCTATCGATTGAGAAGCTCATTTACGGCGGTGACGGCCTGGCGCACGCCGATGGAAATACTGTTTTCGTGCCGTATGTTTTGCCTGGCGAAGTGGTGCGGGCAACCGCCAAATCGAAAAAGAAGAAATTGATCTGGGCCGAACTGCTGGAGGTCACTTCACCGGCAAAAGAGCGGGCCAAAGCAAAGTGCGCTCATTTTCAGAGATGCGGCGGCTGCCACTACCAGCACATTCCGGCAAACGCGCAGTTAAGGCTCAAGAAAGACATTTTGCGCGAAACGCTTTTGCGCCTCGGCCGAATCACGTGGGATGGTGCAATCGTGGAACATTCAGGGGAACCGTATGGCTATCGAAACCGCGCGCAATGGGCGGTGCGAAGCGGGATGCCGCGGGCGCTTGGATACTTCTTGCCGGAGAGCTCGGTGATCGTGCCGATCGATGAGTGTCCCGTGTTGTCGCCGCGTCTCGCGCACACCTTCGCCCGGCTTCAGGAAATGGCACGCTCCGGGAGGTTGCCGGAGGGTATTCAGGAGATCCAAGCCTTTGCCGACTCGGCGGACGAAAAAATTGCTCTCAACGTGGCGTTTGAGAAATTCCCCAAGACTGCCGCTGAGCTTGCATCTACTTTCCGCGAGGCCTTGCCCCAGATCGAAAGCTTGCTGCTGCTGGACCAAAAGAAGAACCGGTTTGAATTGACGGGGCCGGGTTACTTAACGCACAAAGCCGGCGGGTACAAATACCGGGTCAGCCATCTGTCGTTCTTTCAGGTGAATCGATTCCTGATCGAGGATTTGCTGAAGGCGGTGACGGCCAATGCGCATGGCCAGCTGGCGCTAGATCTGTATTCCGGAGTCGGATTCTTTACCTTGCCGCTGGCAAGGTCGTTCCAGAAAGTAGTGAGCGTGGATGCCAATCTTGCCGCGACACGGGACCTTTACGCCAACGCGGAGATCGCAGGCGTCACGATCCTAGCGCACCACGAACATGCGGAAGAGTTTCTGAAAAAAACCGAAGAAAAACCAGATTTCGTGGTCCTGGATCCGCCGAGAACAGGATTAGGCGCGGAAGCCGCAGAGAAGCTCGCCGATCTAGGCGCGAAAGAGATTGTGTACCTTTCCTGCGATCCATCCACGCTGGCTCGCGATTTGGCTGTCTTGACGGGCTCACGCCGGAAATCGGAAGAAATCACCGGACCAAAGATCCGCTACGAAATCACGGAGATTCACCTATTCGATCTCTTCCCGCAGACATTTCATATCGAAACCCTTGCGAGGTTGCGAAGAGTGTCATGAAGTGCCGGCCGTAGCGATCGCCGCGGCATTTGGCTGCGGCATGGTGCTAGGTGCCGGCTAAGTGTAGTGGGCGCGACAACGTCAGTGCTGGCGGAGGCGCCAGATCGCCAGCAAGACCAAAAGTAGAAATAAGAAGCCAATGGCGGCCTGCCATTCATGGTTTTTCTTGTACCGGGTGAGAGAAAAGGACCCGGCCGAGCCTCCAAGCAGCTTCGCGGCGGTCAGGCGTGGAATAAAAAGAGGGACGGCGAGCGCATACTCTTCGAAAGATGCCCCGTAGCGCAGATGGAGTTCAGTCGCTTCCCGCCTCATCACGATGGAATAAAAAACCGCGAAGTAAACAATGAGCATTACTGCAGAGATCCACGAGCGCGTGGCAATTCCGGCCCCAAGGGCCAGTATAGCGCTGCCAAAATAGAGAGGATTTCTGGTGTACGCGTAGGGGCCGGTGACGGTGAGGATTTCCTGCTTGTAGAGATAGCCAGCTGCGTACGCGCGCACCCACAGACCAAGGGCTCCCGCCAGAGCGCCCAGCAAGATGCTGCGAGGCGTGGGCCGTGAGAAGACAAGAGCTGCTATCGCGAGCGGGTAGCCCAGCCGTACACGCCAGCGAACAAAAAAATTGTCGGCCCCGCTCATCGGCGAACCTCGACTTGCCGGCGAACGGCGTCGAAAACTGTGTCGACCTCAATTTCCAGAATGGAAGGAGCGGCTTGCTCGCCTCGTTTGTAGGTGGTCACCGCTTGCGGACTGCGCAGAACGATGTTGATGGGA
>QHZC01000167.1:1580-10202 GCA_003224515.1 Acidobacteriota bacterium | reverse complement strand
AGGCGTTCCCAGAGCGACGGCCAGATGCAAGGGTCCCGTATCACCACCAACGATACAGACGGCATTGCGCAGAAGAGCCATGAGTTGACCGAGTGAACCATTGTGAGCGATGGGGTCGGCTTCTCCACTGGCCGCTTTGACCGCAGAGATCAGGTCATCTTCACCGGGGCCGTAATTAAGAACGCAACGCAGTCCGAGTAAGCCATGGATTTTTTGGCAGAGAGCGCCGTAACGATCCGGCGGCCAGCATTTCGAGCGCCAACCGCCAGCGGGGCTCAATACGACGTACCGTTCAACGGCAAGACGTCTCAGCAGCTGCAATACGAACACTTCCTGAATCGATGGCACCGAAAGAGCGACAGGCGCCACACCGTTTCGAGCTCCTGCGCGCTGTGACAGTTCTCCATTCTGATCGACGATGTGGGTCTGAGTGCAACGGATGCGATCGGTATAGAGGATCGGGACGCCGATCTCGCGAATCGTTTGTGAGGAAAACCCAATCCGGTGCGAAACACCGCCGAAAAAAGGCAGCGCGGCAGACTTCCACAGCCCTTGATAATCGATTGCAGTCATGAAGTGCTTCCGCAAGGAGTGATAGGACCGAGTTTCTGTTTCCCAGATGTCCGTTGCCAGTTCGCTGCTCTCGACCAGCGCCCTCCAGCGGGGATGCGTCAGCCAGACGATTTCAGCCTCTGGAAACGATTCGTGCAGACCGGCGACGGCGGGAAAGGTGTGGACGATATCTCCGAGAGAACCAAGGCGCACGACCAGGAAGCGCGGCTCAGCCATGCGGCGCCTTGCGAATGGCCTCTAACAACTCCCGCGTGGAGTGATCCTTGGGGTCACCAACGATGGCCACACGGATGCCAAGTCGTGCCGCGACGCCTCGCTCCGGCACAGTCTCGGCGGTGTAGTCGGTGCCTTTTGCGTGGACATCAGGGCGCAGTTCTTCCAGAAGAGATTCGACGTCGGGTTCGGCGAAGAGCACGACGTAATCCACGCAGCGAAGCGCGGCGACTAGTTGCGCTCGGGCGTTCTCTTTGAGGATGGGGCGGCCAGGCCCTTTGAGATTGCAGACGCTGGAATCAGCATTCACGCCGACAACGAGAACGTCGCCTTCGCGCCGGGCGCCTTCTAGATAGCGAATATGTCCGACGTGCAGCGTATCAAAACAGCCGTTGGCAAAGACGACGCGTCGTCCGCGGCGCTTGTGTTCCGCGAGTTTCTCGCCCAGCACATCGCGAGTGACAATTTTGGAAGCGGCTTCACGCATAGCTTAAGAGGCGGCTCCGGATGCCTCGCCTCGGATGGCGTCGAGAAGCTCTTGGCGCGAAATGGTAGCAGTTCCGCGTTTCATGACCACCAAGCCACCGGCGATGTTGGCGATGTGCGCGGCTTCCAGAGGAGATGCCCCGCAGGCGAGCGCCAGAGTGTACGCGGCAAGAACAGTGTCGCCGGCGCCGGTGACGTCAACCGCCTGATCGCTGCCGTGAACCGGGATATGCATGAGGCGATCGCCTGGCTCGAAAAGAGCCGCACCGTGTCGTCCGCGGGTGACCAGGAGCGATTGCAATTTCATCTCGGAAAGAGTCGCGCGGCCTGCGCGCGTTAGCTCGCCGGTATTTTGACCGATGGCGGTGTGATGCTCGGCTTCAAGCTCGGCTTCGTTTGGCGTAGCGGAAGTGACGCCCGCCTTCGCATAACGGTGTAGCTGGTAGCGCGCGTCGAGTGTAACGGGCAGCGCACTCTTGCGCTTTGCAGATGCCTGCTGCACAAGCTCCGGAGTCGCCATGCCAAAACCGTAGTCGGAAACAGCGAGCGCGTGGGCCTCTCGGAGATTTGCAGAAAGCCGCTGATGGAGCTTTTTTCGAATGGCGTCCGGCAGCGGCAATTTCGGTTCGTAGTCGACGCGCAAAACCTGTTGCCCCACGGTGTGTGCCCAGCCGGCGAGAAAGCGGCTTTTGGTAGGCGTCGTCCAGCCTTTCACGCGGAAAATGCCAGAGACATTGACTCGCAGGCGACGAAAATGAGCAATCAGCGCGTCCCCCGCCGCGTCATCGCCAACGGCGGTGACGGGAAAAACGTGCGCGCCGAGAGACGCGAGGTTGTTGGCAGCATTGGCTCCGCCGCCGGGAACAATCTGAGTCTCGCGATGTTTGAGGATCAGGACCGGCGCTTCGCGCGAGACGCGCGAGATTTCGCCATATTGAAATTCATCGGCGACGAAATCGCCGAGGAGCACAATGGTTTTCGTGGTGAACTGCTCGACGCACTCGCGGAGGGCGAGCAGGTCGACGGAAGTTGACGCTAGCCTTTGCGCGCGCGGACGCTTCATTTTTGTTGCCTCAGAATCCAGTCTGCCGCTTGTGTGAGATCATCCGCCACGAAGTCAGGCGGCAAGGGCCACTTCGCCGCGTGCCAGGCGAGTTCACCTTCACCGTACCCTGTACGCACGAGGACGCTTCGCGCGCGGGCATTTCGCGCGAGTTCCACATCACCGTACCGATCGCCTACCACAAAGGAGCGCTGCAAATCGAGCGCGTGCTCCAGCACCGCGCGGTCCAGCATGCCGGTTCTTGGCTTGCGGCAACTGCAGTTTTCAGCGGATGTGTGCGGACAATAATAGATCGCATCGATCTTTGCGCCAGCCTTGGCAAGTTGCTGCGTCATCAGTTCGTTCACAGTGTGTACGAGCGATTCCGGAAAGTAACCGCGACCGACACCGGACTGATTGGTGACCACGATGACAGGCAAGCCCGCTTCGTTGAGCCGGTGAATGGCGGCGACGACAAAGGGAAACATACGAAAACGGCTGGCGTGATTCAAGTAGCCGACTTCCTCGGCGATGGTACCGTCGCGATCAAGGAAAACGGCCGGGCGCAACGAGGATTGCTCAAGCACGCTGCACCGGGATCGACGACAGCCAGGGTCTTGCCGCGGCTTCCACCATGTCGGCCGTGACTAGAGTCATACACCGATGATCGGTCGGGCAATGGCGGAGAAAACAAGGACTGCAGTAGGGTTTTTGCTGAACGATGCTGCACCGCGGCGTGACCGGAGCCGTTCCATCCGGATCGGTGGGACCAAACACCGCGACGATGGGCAGGCCAACAGCCGCGGCAACGTGCATCGCACCGGAATCGTTGCCGATGAAAAGATGGCACTGCGAGAGGAGGGCGGACAGATCGGCAATTGCGGTTATCCCCGTGAGGTCAACGGGGGGCCGGCGCATTTCGGCGGAGATGGCCGTCGAGACGCTTGCCTCAGCGGCAGTTCCAAATAGGATGACGGCGGCATCCGTCTCCGATTGCAACCGATTTGCCACCTCAGCAAACCGCGGAGGCGGCCAGCACTTCGCCGATCCGTACGATGCACCAACGCCGATAGCGATTCGCAGCGCGCCTTGGCGCACACCGGATTTGCAAAGATGCTCATCGGCACTCCGGCGCTTCTCTTCAGGAACACTCAGGCCAATGAACGTTTCGTCCAGCACGGAATCCGACCAGCCGGAGCGCCGAAGGAGCTCCAGATAATAAAACTTTTCATGAGCAGGGACTTCCCCGTGCTGCGGGAGAGGAACGGCCTTAGTCAGAAGAAAGCTGCGGCCGTCGCGCGCGTAGCCGATGCGTTCGGGAATATTCGCACGCCAAGCCAGCCACGCGGCATCGAACGCATTTTGCAGCAGCAATGCCACGTCGAACTTCTGTGCTCGAAGCTGCGCTGCCAGGCGTTCGCGGCCGGAAAACCCGGCGTGCAGGCCTTTCGGATCGTACGGAATGAGTTGATCGCAGATCCCTTGATCGCGATAAATATCCCCGACGTAGGGCCGTCCCACGATCGCGATTTCCGCATCAGGAAAACGCTTGCGCACGGCGCGGAGTGCCGGCAGCGCCATGATGGCATCCCCGACCCAATTCGTCGCGCGAATAAGAATCTTCACGCCGCCGCTCCCGCGCTCACTGCAAGTGTCTGATCGAGAATATTCCTGAAATCAGCCTCTGGAGTCACAACCAGGTCGATCACGGCGATGTAGATCGGAGCCTCCTCGAATTTGAGACCGCCCAGATTCTGCGAGTCCTTTTCGGTCGTCACAAACGCTTTCGCGCCGGCCTGCTTTCCTGCCCGCCCGACCTCTAGGATGTCCCCCTGCGTGTAGCGATGGTGATCGGGAAAAATTGCTTGACCGCAAACGGCAAGTCCCCAGTTTCCGAGATCGCGGAGGAACGCGTCTGGATTACCGAGACCGCAGAATGCAAAGAAAGGGCCGGCACCGATTTCATTGGCGGAGAGAGGAGTGATCTCACCGCCGAAGCGGCGGAACCCAAGCAATCGAGTCGATGCAGCGAAAACCGGGTACTGATCGAGCTTCCCGATCGCCTCAAGCGTTCCAGATGCTGTTTCGGCGCGAGTAAAAATAATCAAATTTGCGCGGCTCATGGCCGCTAGTGGTTCCCGAAGTCTGCCGGCCGGCAGCAAGGATTCCCCAGTAAGCGGTCGAGACGCATCCATCAAGAGAATATTCAGGTCGCGGGCAAGCTGGAGGTGCTGAAAACCGTCATCCAGAAGAAAAACGTCCACGGACTGCTTCGCTTCGAGCCGAAGGCCCTCAGCGAAGCGGTTTTTGCCGACACCAAATAACACCCGGCCCTGCAAACGGAATTTCATCAACTCGATTTCGTCGTTTGTGCCATTCGCGCCTCGGTAGCCGCGGCTCAAAATCGCAACGCTCTTTCCGTCCCCCAGGAATTTCTCGGCGAGCCAGATAACCATGGGCGTTTTGCCAGTCCCGCCAACCGTCAGATTCCCGACGCTTATTACTGTCCCATTCAGGCTTTTCTGCTTGAACCATCCGTTGGCATAGAGCCAAACACGCGCGCGGACTCCGGCACCATAGAGCAGCGAGAGGGGCCACAGTAGCCTCCGCAATAGCGACGGAACATTCATCGAACAGCACCATCCATCTGCTTGGCCAGTTCGGCCATGGCGCGATCGGTCGCGCCGCGAGAATCCTCCACGAGCCGTCGCGCCGTCTCCCCCATGTTTTTCATCCGCTCTGGATCGCGGAACAATTGAATCCAGGCCACTCCGGCATCTTCGGGACTCTCGACTTGCACGGCGGCCCCGGCGGCAACAAAACGCGCAGCAATTTCCGCAAAGTTTTCCATCGATGGGCCAAACACCGGGATCTTCCCGAAGGCCGCCGGTTCGAGGATATTGTGACCGCCGGAAGAAACGAGCGAGCCTCCAACAAAGGCACCATCGGCTAGTCCATAAAGCGAGGCCAGCTCACCAATGCTATCGAGCAGGAGAACGGTTACATCGTCGGGTATGGTGGAGGCATCGGACGGCTGAAGGGTGTGCTGTTGTGTCGGGGCTGGAATCCGCAATTGAGACCGCCGGATAAACTTGCGATGTGATTCATCGATGAACTCTGCGGCGTCATCGAAATACTCCGGCTTGCGAGGCGCAAGCACAAGCAGCGCCTTTGGATACTCGCCTTGCAAAGTTCCGAACGCGATGAGAGCGTGTGGCTCTTCGGTCGCAACGACGCTTCCTGCAATGATGATCGGAGATCGGCCACTACGCTTGATCTCAGTTGCGAGCCAATTCGATAACGGCGTGGGCGCAGGAAGTTCCAGGTCGTATTTCAAATTGCCGCTGACACGGATGCGATCTTCAGGCGCACCCAGGGCCCGCACGCGATCCGCATCCTTCTCGCTCTGCATGAGGAAGGCGCTGGCATTCGACAGCGCGTTTCTCAGGAAGGGGCGCAGGAAAAACCCAAAAACTCCGAGATAGCTCTGGTAGCGTGCAAACGAGCGGTCAGAGATACGTCCGCTGACAAAAAGCATGGGAATCCTACGCCGGCCGGCTTCCCGCAGAAAATTCGGCCAGATCTCCGTCTCGAGCACCAGCACAACCGACGGCCGCACGGCATCGAGCGCGCGCCGGACGCAGAATGTCCAGTCCAGCGGAAAATAGATGACGGCATCGGCAATGGGCATGCGTTCGCGCGCCAGTGCCTGCCCCGTGTTGGTGGTCGTCGAGATAATGAGAGGCCGATTGGGGTAGGCTTCTTTCAACCGTCGCGCGAGAGTAATGCTAGAAAGCGCTTCGCCGACGCTCACGGCATGAATCCAGATCGCGCCCGTGGAATCAGCGGGCAGCTTGGCGAGCGCCGGAAAGAAGAATCCCAGGCGTTCCCCGAGGTTAGAGAGATACTTTCCGTGGCGCACTCCCCGCACGAGCCAATAGGGCACGAGCAAAAGGGCCGCGAAGCCCATGAGCAGGCTATAAATAAAATACACTAAATGTGGCTCCGGTCTGTCCGTGCTCCGCCAGCAGCAGGCGGCGCGCGACGCAGGGCAACCCTGCAGAACCCCCAGGAATCGAAGGCCTCAAGATGAGAAAAGTCTATTATAACCCGATGCGAAAACTAACTCTCATCCTTCCCTTTCTTGCCACCTCGCTGCTGGCTGCCGAACAGCGAGCCTCCCAGCAACCGTCTTCGCTCAAGACCACATCGTTGGAATCCCACGAAGGCATGACCATTACCGCCCGGCCGTGGATCGACCCCGCGCTCTACAAGGAGAAGTTCCCGAAGAAGTCGCCATTTGCCGCGGGAATCGCCGTCGTGCAGGTCATTTTTCGGAATGATTCCGACGACAGCATGAAGATCAACCTGGAGCGCATTCGTTTGAACCTTACACTCTCGGAAGAAGATCACCAGGCGTTGTACCCGCTTTCACCGGAAGAAGCGACGGACGTGATCACTCATCCCTCCACGAAAAATGTAACCAGCAAAAGGCGGCCCATCCCGCTGGGCGGCCCGAAAATCGGACGGGACAAAAAATGGGCGGAAGTGGAACAGTCCATGCGCGAAGTGGGAGTGCAAGCGAGCGTCGTGGCGCCGCACAGCACGGTCGAGGGGCTTCTTTATTTCAACCTCCGAAGCCAATTCGAACTACTGAATAGCGCTCATCTCTATGTGCCTGAAATAGTGGCCATCGAAAAGAAGCGCGGCCTCATGTACTTCGAAATTGACCTGAGCCGGTCCGGGGAACGCTGAGCCACTGGAAATGGCGGCCAAATCGCACGTGTTTGCGTGCATCGCCGCCGTCGGCTAACATTACGTGTGCAAACTTTCTCCAACCACCGCGGACAAATGCTCGCTCTTCTCGACGAACTGAACCCCAAACAACGGCTGGCCGTCGAAACCACCGAAGGCCCGGTATTGATCCTTGCCGGCGCCGGCACCGGCAAGACCCGCGCGGTCACCTATCGCATGGCAAACCTGATCGCCAACGGAGTGCCCGCCGAAGCCATCCTCGCCGTCACGTTCACCAACAAAGCCGCGGAGGAGATGCGCAATCGCGTCTCGGGCCTTCTGTTGCGCGCCGGGGTCCTTCCCGCGCAGCCTTGGCTTTCCACGTTTCATTCGCTTTGCGCGCGCCTTCTGCGGCGCGAATCGGCCGCTGCCGGTCTACCGCGGGATTTTGCCATTTACGACGATGATGACCAGCTTGCGGGAGTCAGGCTGGCAATGACCAAGCTGCAGATCGAAGACGAAAGCCTGACTCCGAGGAATGTTCTCGCCCGGATCAGCTACGCGAAAAATCATGGCCAGACTTCGCAGCAGTTGCGCGCCGAAGCGTTCGACGAAGACGAGCGTCGCACCGCCGATATTTTCGCGGCGTACGAAAAACTCCTTCACGAGAGCAAAGCCTTGGACTTCGATGACCTGCTCCTCCGGTCAGCGCGTTTGCTGCGGGAATCGACGTCCACGCGAGAGAAATGGCAAGCGCGCTTTACGTTTGTGTTGTGGGCGACGAAGATCAATCGATCTATCGCTGGCGAGGCGCGGACGTTTCCATCCTCCTGAGTTTTTCGCGGGACTTTCCCGCCGCCCGGATCGTCAAACTGGAGCGCAACTACCGTTCGACTCAGAATATTCTCGATGCCGCGGGCGCGGTCGTCGCGAACAATCCAGAGCGAGTGGGCAAGTCGCTGAGCGCCGAGAAGGGCCGCGGCGGAAATTTGAGGTATTTCGAAGGGCTGGATGCGCAAGCGGAAGCGGAATTTGTCGCCGGTGAAGTCGAGCGCATTCTCAACGACGATTCGGATCAAACGTGTGCGGTGGAGTATCGCACTAATTTCCAGTCGCGCGCTTTCGAGGAAGTTTTCCGCCGGCGCGGCCTGCGCTACAAACTCGTGGGTGGTTTCAGCTTCTACAATCGCGCGGAAGTGAAGGACATGCTTGCCTACGTCCGGCTGGCAATGCATCCGGAGGACGACATTTCACTGCTTCGCGTGCTGAATGTGCCCCCGCGGGGCATTGGCAAGAGGACCGTGGCCGCGCTCCGCGAATCGGCACGCGTTGACGGAACACCGCTATGGGCGGCCATTGGGACATTTGTCTCCGATGCGTCGGCGGGCCGGGCGGTAACCCCTTTGCGGGCGTTCCAGGAACTCATCGGCAGGTTACGGGATGCGCTTGCCACTAAGGAACCTCCGGGATTCTTGCATGCCGTTCTTGAGGAAACCGGTTATATGGCCATGCTTAAGGACCGCAACACTCCCGAGGATGTAGCAAGGATGGAAAACCTCGAAGAGCTTGCGCGT
>QHZC01000167.1:948-1524 GCA_003224515.1 Acidobacteriota bacterium | reverse complement strand
CACAGCACCAAAGGCTTGGAATTCGATCATGTGTTGCTCACAGGCATGGAAGAAGGCATCTGCCCTCACAGCCGATCTATTACTGAAGAAAAAGGAATCGAAGAGGAACGGCGTCTCGTTTACGTTGGGATGACCCGGGCACGGCAGTCGCTCACGCTGACCCGCGCCGTGTACCGACGCGTCTTCGGAAATGAGCAGCAATTGCGGGCTTCCCTGGCGTCACGCTTTCTTGCGGAAATTCCAAGCGCGCTGGTGGACACGGTTCCCGGATCATTGGCAGAAATTGGGGAAACGCGCCGCTACGAGCCTGACCCGGAGTATTCCTACTCGCCGGAAGAATTCCTGCGCCGTGTACGCGGCGGACCGAAGCAGGCCCAGGCAGCTCCCCGCCGCCAGCCGGCTCAAAGTTCCTTCGGGCGCCCCACTGCAAAGCGCGGTGCCGATGCCAATCCCATGCTGGGCCGTAAAGTTCGTCATCCGAGCTTTGGCGTCGGAACCATCGTTGGCGTCGAGGGCGACGACGAAGACCGCCGCCTCTCTGTGAGCTTCCCGGGACGCGGCACCAAAAAATTTATC
>QHZC01000167.1:0-931 GCA_003224515.1 Acidobacteriota bacterium | reverse complement strand
GGCGGTTGCGTGATGGGGCGTCTCGGGGTACAGTGAGGCGCTTTCATTCCTTAAATGCGTACCCGGTAATTTCAGGCTTCCGGTTTGCCCGGATGCGATCGGAGAGCATGGGTGGGATCACAACTCTTCCGCTGCAAGAGTATCGATCAACTGCTGTCAGACTCGGAGAACGCTGAAGTTCGATTAAGAAAGTCTCTGGGATGGTTGAGCCTGACCTCCCTGGGAATAGGAGCGGTCATCGGCTCGGGAATCTTCACCATCGTTGGCACGGCGATCGCCGGTCAAAAGTTTCAAGCCTCGTCGATTCTGAATGCTCCGCTCCTCGAGTACCTCATTCACCATTCGGCGTCGTTCGGCCGCCCTGGCGCGGGCCCGGCGATCGCACTCTCTTTCGTCCTGGTCGCAATGGCTTGTGGATTCGCATCGGTGTGCTATGCGGAGCTTGCCGCCATGATTCCGATTGCCGGCAGCGCGTACACGTACACATACGCAACCATGGGAGAACTCATCGCCTGGATCATTGGCTGGGACTTGATTCTGGAATACGCCGTCAGCAACATGGCCGTCAGCGTCGGGTTTTCGCAGCACCTGGTCAACTTGTTGGATTGGTTCGGGGTGCATCCGAATCCTCGCTGGATTTCGCCCGCCTACCTCCCCAGTGGACTTTCCGACCTGGAAGGTAGCGTACTCTATGGTCCCGGATGGCATTTCGGATTCAACTGGCCGGCGTTCATAATTGTGATGCTTCTGACGGTCATCCTGGTCCGTGGTATCCGCGAGTCGGCAGAGACCAATAACGTGATGGTATTGATGAAGATCATTGCCATTCTTGTGTTCGTTTCGCTTGCCTCGCGCTTCATCCACACGGCCAATTGGCACCCCTTCGCTCCCAACGGTTGGCGTGGCATTCTGACAGGCGGATCAATCGTCT
>QHZC01000166.1:10214-12982 GCA_003224515.1 Acidobacteriota bacterium | reverse complement strand
CAGGTGGTCGATTGATCCTGAAAAATCACAGCCGCTTCGCCGGCTTCGGCAGACATGAGCATAAGGAAGCGCTGGCCGTCGGGTGAGACACTGTAGTTGGGGGACGTTGCTGGGCTCAGTTCGTACTATCCTTCAAAGAGAGCCCGGGGCTGGCCCACAGTGAAACTGGGCTGCGTCGCGATGTCCACGGCCATCATCTTGTCGCCGCTGCGGTAGAACAACTCCCGACCGTTCAGGTTCCAGGCGTCGTGCGTGTCGCCGCAGCCGTGAGCGTCACTCCGGTCGTCAGCGGAACCGCCGCTTTCGCCAGGCCAAAGTCGAGCAGCTTTGCTCCCGATTTCGTCAGCATGATATTGCCCGGCTTCAGATCGCGGCGGATGATTCCTTGCCGGTGGGCCTTGTCCGGCGCGTCGGCGATTTCGACGCCGTGTTTGAGCACCACGTCGAGGGGCAGCGGCCCTTTCTCCAAGCGCGCCGAGAGCGTTTCGCCCTCGAGGTATTCCATGATGAGATAGTCGGTGCCATCCTGCGAGCCAACGTCGTGCAACGTGCAGATGTGGGGATGGTTCAGAGCGGAGACAGCGCGAGCTTCGCGCTCGAAACGCTGCCGTGCTTCGGAGGTATGGGCGAGATGCTGCGGTAAGACCTTGATCGTAACCGTGCGGTCGAGCCGGGTGTCGCGTGCCTGATATACTTCTCCCATTCCACCGGCACCGAGCGGTGCGAGGATCTCATAAGGGCCCAGGCGAGTGCCGGACGCGAGAGACATTGGGCGGGATTATAGCTCAAGCTGCAAAATATGCCTTGCGAACCGGACGAACCACTAAGAGCCGGTTCCGCGAACCTGCTTTGCTCGATTACTTCTGAACTACGAAGAAGACTTGCTTTTCTTCACTTCGAGGTCGAGCACGGCCATGACTTTTTGGAGATCTTTCCAGACTTCACTTTTAGCAGGCGGATTGCGCAGCAAATAGGCGGGGTGATACGTCGCCAGCAGTTTTCGCCCGCGAAATTCCAGCCATTCTCCGCGAAACTGGGAAATTCCCCGATTGGTTTGCAGCAATGTTTTTGCAGCGACGGCGCCCAGGCAGACAATTACTTTGGGAGCGATGACATCGATTTGGCGCAAGAGAAATGGCGAGCAGGTGCTTACTTCGTCTTCTTCCGGTTGGCGATTCTCCGGAGGCCGACACTTCACCACGTTGCAGATGTAAACGTCTTTCCGCTGCAGCCCCATGGCTTCGATCATCTGCGTCAGCAGTTTTCCCGCGCGCCCGACGAAAGGCAATCCCTGGGCGTCTTCATCAGCGCCCGGGCCTTCGCCCACAAAAACCAGCTCGGCTTTGGGATTTCCGTCGCCGAAAACAATTTTGTGCCGCGTGCTGTGAAGCTTGCAGCGAGTACATTCGCCAAGATTCTCGCGAATCTTGAGCAGCGTGTCGTCCGCAATCTTGTCCACGGCTTCGAAAAGCAACGGTCCCGCAACTACCGGCAAGGGTGCGACCTTGGGACTCACGGGCGTCCCAATCGGCGAGATCTTTTGCAAAGCTGGTTTTCCTGCCGGCTTCGGCAAGGTCATTTCTCTCTGAAGATCTGTGGTCGAGAGATGGGCAACGGCAGGAGTTTCCAGCCGGCGCTCGATATCCGGCGCAACGCCAGCTCCGCGGTCCCGATAGAACAACCGGATTCCCAGGTCCTCGTAGAAACTCAGCCGCTCGGATAGTTTTTTCTGGAGAGTTTCAGGAATGCGCTCGGCCATGGCGGGATCAAACGCCGGAGCGCTTTAGTGCAGCCGATCCGTGCAAAACGCTTCGCAAACGCACGATTTCGTCCAAAACCCGCTGTGCCACTTCGCTCTTGCTCATTTTCGGAAGCGCGAGGTCGCGCCCATCGCGGGAGAAAAGCGTCACAATATTCGTATCGTGATCGAACCCTGCGCCTTCGGCGGTGACGTCGTTGGCCACGATCAGATCGGCGTTCTTCGCGGAAAGCTTCTTCCGCGCGTTCTCCGCGACATAGTCTGTCTCCGCCGCAAAGCCCACCACGATTTTCTGGCCCTTGTTTTTCGCCACCTCCGTCAGAATGTCGGTGGTCGGCTCGAGAGAGATCGTCAGTGGCGCATCGCTCTTCTTGATCTTTTCCGCGCGTTGTTCCGCCGGGCGGTAATCTGCCACTGCAGCCGCAAAAATGACGATGGAAGTATTGGCAATCCGATCCACGACGGCCCGATGCATTTCCTTCGCCGTGCGCACGTCAATGCGCTCGACGCCTGCGGGCACTTCCAAATTCACGGGTCCGCTCACAAGGATGACCTTCGCGCCGCGCCGCGCCGCTGCTTCCGCGACCGCATAACCCATCTTCCCGGACGAGCGGTTGGTGATATAGCGAACCGGATCGAGGTCTTCACAAGTCGGACCTGCAGTTACGAGGACTGTCTCTCCGTCCAAGTCACGCTGCGTTTTCAGCACCTCGCGCACGGCGGCGACAATATCTTCCTGTCCGGCCAGTCGTCCTGCGCCGGTCATGCCACACGCGAGATAGCCCTCGGCAGGGTCAATGATTTTTACGCCGCGCGCGCGTAGCATCTCAACATTTTCTTGCGTGGTCGCGTGGTTCCACATGTTCACGTTCATGGCTGGCGCCACTATCACCGGCGCCGTAGATGCCAGATACAAAGTCGTCAGAAAATCGTCCGCGATCCCGCGTGCCAATTTTGCAATGATGTCCGCCGTGGCCGGCGCGACCAGCAGCAGATCCGTCCGCTGGGC
>QHZC01000166.1:9281-10175 GCA_003224515.1 Acidobacteriota bacterium | reverse complement strand
CCGCTCAGTGCCGCGAATGTCAGCGGCGTGACGAATTTCCGCGCCCCACGCGTCATCACCACCTGCACGCTGAACCCGTCCTGCTGCAAACGGCGCACCAGCTCCGCGGCTTTGTAAGCCGCCACTCCGCCGGTCACACCAAGCGTGATTCGCATCGCTGCCTTTCGCGGCCCGCTACTTCCGCCGCTTGTTTCCGTCCTTGTCTGTATCGATCGATGCCGGCTCTGTGAATTCGTACTCAATCAGGCTGTGCTCCAACTCTTCGCACGCGATCCGCGTGGCCTTGAGTGTTCTTGGGTTCTCGATCAACGGCGGCGCGCCCGCCATGATCTGCCGCGCACGCCTCGCCGCCAGCACCACGTAAGCAAACTGGCTCTCCGGAGCTTTTGTCTGCACAGTCATTTCAGTCTTTCCCCCCAAACGATGCCAGAAGTTTTTCCACCCGGACCCGCCGCCGCGGGCTCGTGCAGCGCAGGGCGGTCACGATCGCCTGCGCTTCGCGTCCCGCGCGTTCCACGTCTTCGTTCACCACGCCAAAATCATAGTACTTGCCAAACTGCGCAATTTCGTCACGCGCCTTTGCCAGCCGCCGTGCAATCTCCTCGTCCGAATCCTGGCCGCGGCTGCGCAGCCTGCGCTCCAGCTCCTCGCGCGATGGCGGCAAAATAAAAATCGCCACCGATTCCGGGAGCTTTTCTTTCACCTGAGCCGCGCCTTGAACATCGATCTCCAGCACCAGATCGAGTCCCTTCTTTCGCGATTCTTCCAGCCACTTCCTCGGCGTGCCGTAAGAATGTTTTCCGAATACCCGTGCGTACTCCAAAAATTCGCCGCGTGCGGCCATGGCGTCGAATTCCGCTTCCGTGACAAAATCATAGCGCTTCCCGCTGGCCT
>QHZC01000166.1:0-9037 GCA_003224515.1 Acidobacteriota bacterium | reverse complement strand
AATCAAGTTTCTTCCCCAGCTCTCCGGCTCCATCCAGCAACTTGGTGAACTGCTGTAGGTGACTCTTCAGCCGGTCTAATTCTTCACTGATATCTCTGCGTTCCGCAAGCAGCGCCGCTTCCTGCGCCAGCCGCGCCGGATCGATCCCCGTCCCGCCCAGCAATTCCTTCAACTTGGCATCGAGACGGCGTGAGAACGTCGGTCGCAGCGTCGCGGCGAGCCCGCGCACTTGCTCAACATGACCGCTGATCCGCGTCAGGCGATCGCGCAACTCCTCCACCAGATGGCGTCCTTCCGCCCGTCGCATATCATCCAGCTTTGCAAGCGCCTCCCGCAAGCCGCCGTCCAGCAATCGTCCAAGCCGCTCTTGCTCTTCTTCCGTCTCCGGCAAGGCGGTGGTGACACCGGTGATGACGCCAGGCAGTCTCAAGAGAGCGACAACGTCCATATCCGTTGCCGCCCTCGTTTCCTGCCGCAGCGCTTCCGCCGCCTTCAGATACGATTGCACCAAATCTCTATTTACCTGTACCGGCGCTGCTTTCCCAGGTTCCACTCCTACGGTCACTTCCACGTGACCGCGGTGAATTTTTTCGCGCACGATCTGCCGTAACCGCAGATCGTACAGATCAAATCCCTCCGGCATCCGCAGCTTGAGGTCCAGGAACCTGTGATTGACGCTCTTCACGCTGACGCGCACCGCCCAACCATCCTGCTCGGCTCGCGCTTGCGCGTAGCCGGTCATCGAGAAACATTCGATTTTCTTCGTTGGTGGAGTCGTTTGGCTCATAAGCAAATTCGATCAATCATTCAACTTTGCCGGTGCGGCCTGCGTTGCCGTCAGCATGTCGTCGTCGGCAAACTGCAGATCGTGAAGCCGGGCATACGTTCCGCCGCGGGCTATCAGTTCCGTGTGCGTTCCGCTCTCCCGGATTTGTCCGTCTTCCAGCACAAGAATCTTGTCCGCGCGGCGAATCGTGGCGAGGCGATGCGCAATCACAAAGGTGGTCCGCCCAACCATCAGATTGGCGAGCGCCTTCTGCACGAACATCTCGGACTCCGCATCCAGTTCCGAGGTAGCTTCGTCTAAGATTAGAATCGGCGAATCTTTCAGGATGGCCCGCGCGATGGCGATGCGCTGTCTCTGTCCCCCGCTCAAGCGCGTGCCCCGCTCTCCAATCACTGTGTCGTACCCTTGTGGCAGCTCCTTGATGAAATCGTGCGCCAGCGCGGCCTGTGCCGCAGCGCTGACTTTTTCCGCGGCCATATTCGTCAACCCATAGCAAATGTTGTTCCACACGGTGTCGTGAAACAGGATGTTCTCTTGTGTCACCACGGCGATCTGTTCGCGCAGCGACTTGATGGTCACTTCCCGGATGTTCAGACCATCGATTCGAATGGCCCCGGAGGTGGGCTCATAAAATCGCGGCAGCAAATTCACCAGCGTCGTTTTTCCGGCCCCGCTTGATCCCACCAGGGCAATCACTTCGCCGCGGCGTGCACGGAAATAAATCTGCTCGAGCACACGAGTCGAATCGGCGTCATACGCAAAGCCTACGTTCTCAAAAATGATCTCCTGCGAAAACGGCGCCAGCGATTTCGCGCCCGGCTGTTCGCTCTGCTCTTCTTCGCGGTCGAGATAGGCAAATACCTGCGTGCTCGCTCCCTGCGCGAGCTGAAATTGCTGGTATACCTGGCCGATGCGCTTCAGGGGCATGTAGGCATTAAACATGGCAAAAAGAAACGCTATAAAAATTCCCGGTGTCATCAAACCGTGCTTAATCTGATCGCGGGCATACAAAATCAGCAGCGGGATGACCAGAGCTCCCAGCAAGTCCATCGTCGGCCCGGTGGCCGCCGCCGCTCGAACCCAGCGCATATTTTCACGCAGCAGCCGTTGCGCGGTATATTTGAACTTGGCGATTTCGAAATCCTCCATTCCGAAGGCTTTCACAACGCGGTTCCCGCTGACGGTCTCCTGCAGAATCTGGCTGAGGTCCCCAAGACGAGTCTGGCTGTTTTCAGAAGAATGGCGAATTTTTTTTCCCAGTTTGCTCACCGGCACGACGACCAGCGGCACCAGGATGGCCGATCACCAGAAATACAAGCAACGTGAAGCCTTTTTGGAACAGGTCGACCAGGTATTCCGAGAGCGCGATGCGCGTCCGCTCCACGTCGTTGATTGTCGTGGAGAGCAGGCGTCCCGTTGGATTACTCTGAAAAAATCCAATGGGCTGGCGGATAATCTTGGAGTATACCTGGTTCCGCAGCCTGGTCACCGCGGCTTGCCCAACATACTGAATCTGCGTGACACCCAGATACTCGGCGATGCCTTTTCCGACGTAAAGAAAGACCACCGTCAGGGCGAACATGGTCCACACGTGGTGGATACTGGGCGGAAAAAACCGGTTAAGATAGATGGTGTAACCGTTCGGAAATGTCACCAGTGGCAGCGTCGAACCGATAACGGATGGATTAAGGACATAGTCAAATCCCGGCCGGAGCATCAAAGCCACGATCCCGTCCGCCAGCGCCGTGAATGCCACCAGCACCACGCCCACGACCAACCGAAAGGAATACGGGCGCACGTAACTCAGCAATCGCGTCCATTGCGGTGATAACAACGAGGCCACGCTCGAAGCTCCCTGACTTACCCACTTGGTACGCTATTCGCCGCGTCGCGGCGTGTCAAGTTTCAGCGGCCCGCCGAAATCGAGCGGCGGCACACCAGTTCAATTACTTATCGATATCCCGGTGAGCGACTTTGGCGGAAAATCCGTGCTTCTCGAGCGACTTCTTCACCGATTCGGCAAGCATAACGGAGCGGTGCTTCCCACCCGTGCAGCCGAACGCAATGGTCAGATAACTCTTTCCTTCGCGGATGTAATGCGGGATCAAATAAGTGAGCAAGCCTTCGATGCGCCGCAGGAATTCCCCGGTTTGCGGAAACGACCGGATATACCGCCGCACTTTTGGGTCTTTGCCGGTCAAGGGCCGCAATCGCGGCACGAAATGCGGATTGGGCAGAAAGCGCACGTCGAGAACCAGATCCGCATCCGACGGGACTCCGTAGCGGTACCCGAAACTCACGACCGAAACCAGCATCGGCCGTTTGTCCGGATTCTTGAATCGCTCGGTGACGAAGTTGCGCAACTCATGCACGTTGAATTGCGTCGTTTCAATGACCACGTCCGCAAGCTTGCGGATCGGCTCCATCAGTGCGCGCTCATGCGCCAAACTTTCCCGGACGGAAAAATTCTTTCCCAGCGGATGGGGGCGCCGGGTCTCGCTATACCGCCGCAGCAGGGCATCCTCGTTCGCTTCGATGAAAACAAGCGTGATGGGATGGTCTTTTTTCAAGTGCTTTAGGAGCGCCGGCAATTTTTCCAGTTGCATGCCCTCGCGGGCATCTACCAGAAGGGCCGCGCGCGCAAAGTCTCCGTCGCCCGCCGCGTGCAGTTCCGCAAAAATGGGGATGAGCTCCACGGGAAGATTGTCCACGCAGTAGAAGCCCATGTCTTCGAAGGCGTGCAGTACGGTGCTTTTGCCGGAACCGGAAAGCCCGGTGAGGATGACAAGTTGTCGGGTGTCGTGTCGCGTCTGCGGCTTCACGGGTGATGCCGCTCAGCTCTTTTCCCGGCGTTGGTGGGTGCTGGGAATTCTCATGTCTTCGCGGTACTTCGCGACCGTGCGACGGGTGACGTGAATGCCCGTGTCATCCAGCTTCTTAGCAATCTGCTCGTCGGTCAGCGGCTTCGCGGAATCTTCCTCTTCAATCATTTTCTTGACCAGCCGCTTGAGCGTCAGCAGCGACATCCCGCCGCCTTCCGGCCCGTTCACGGACTCACTGAAAAACGACCGCAACTCCAGCACGCCCTGTGGCGTGTGCGCGTACTTGCTGGCCACCGCGCGGCTCACCGTAGAGGGGTGCACGCCGACCTCTTCCGCCACTTCCTTGATCATCATGGGCTTCAGCGCATCCTGCCCGTGATCGAGGAATTCGCCCTGGCGCGCGATGATCGACTGGCAGACGCGCAGGATGGTATGTTTTCGCTGCTCGATGTTCTTCATCAATTGAACGGCGGCCGTAAAGCGTTCCTTTACGTAGTTCCGCACGTCGCGGTCCGCGGCATCTTTGACCAGCAGACGGCGGTACGTGGGGCTCAGCCGCAGTTGCGGCATGTCGTCTTCATTCAGGAACGCCTGCCACTGATCATCCACCTTGCGGAAGTAGACGTCCGGTTCGACGAGGCGCGGCTCTGTTTTGTTGTAGCGCAGCCCCGGCCGGGGATCGAGCTTCTTGATCACGTCCAGGGCCCGCTTTAGCACTTCCAGCGGCCGATTCAAGGCCCGCGCGATCTCTTTCAACTGGTTCGATTGCACTTGCTTCAGATGCTCAGAAACGATCTGCTGGGCCAGCGTGTTCTGCGGATCAAATGCTTTCAATTGCCGCAGCAGGCATTCGCGCAAATCCCGCGCGCCCACTCCGATCGGGTCGAAGTCCTGCACCACGGCCAGTGCGTCATCCAGGTCATCCTGCGAGTACTTTCCGTTCTGCGTCAGTTCTTCGGTGGAGGCGGTCAGATAGCCGTTCTCGTCCAGATTGCCGATGATACTGTCCGCGATCTCTTTTACCGCGTCCGAACAGATCGTCACGCTCAATTGCCACTGGAGATGGTCGGTCAACCCGCTCGGCGACGAGAGAAACTTTTCAAAGGAGGGCCGTTCGGAAACTTCGCGCTCCTGCGATTGCCCGCCGTCGCCGCCGGTATCTAGGTACTGATTGAAGAAGGTGCCCACGTCAAACTCGTCAAAGGGATTGGCCTCGGGTTTCTCCGGAACCTTTTCTGTTTCCGCTTTAAGGAAGGTCTCGTCGCTGTAGTTGTCCGTTTGAGTGGGTTCTTCGCTCTGTTCTTCCAGGACCGGATTGGCGATCATCTCCTGGTTGATCATTTCGCGCAGCTCAAGCCGGTTCAGCGCGAGGACGCTCACCATCTGCACGAGGCCGGGCGTCAGAATCTGCTTCTGCGCCACTTCCCGTCTATCTCTTTCCCTATCCCTAATTCAGCCGAAAATGATCGCCTAGATACACGCGCCGCACCTCCGGATCGTTGCTCAACTCCTCCGGGCGGCCCTTACGGAATATTTTCCCACTTTTCAGGATGTATGCGCGATCCGTTACGTTGAGAGTTTCCCGGACGTTATGATCGGTAATTAGCACGCCAATTCCCGACTTCGCTAGATCCCCGATGGTTTCCTGGAGATCCTTGACCGTTAGAGGGTCGATTCCCGAAAAAGGTTCGTCGAGAAGAATAAAAGAAGGTTGCAACGTAAGAGATCGCGCGATCTCCAGCCGGCGGCGCTCTCCGCCGGAGAGCGTGTAGGCCTTGCTGGTTCTCACCGTTTCGAGTCCCATCTGCACCAGGAGCTCCTCCAGCCTGTCGCGCTGTTGTTCCGGGGTCAGCGGAAGCGTTTCCAGCACGGCGAGCAAGTTCTCTTCGCTGGTCAATTGGCGAAAAACCGAGGGTTCCTGAGGAAGGTAGCTGATTCCGCTACGGGCCCGGAGGTACATGGGGAGGTCCGTGATTTCGTCATCGTTGAGAATTACGCGGCCGGAGTCGGGCCGAGCGAGACCTACTAGGATATAAAACGTTGTCGTCTTGCCTGCGCCGTTTGGACCGAGCAGCCCGACTACTTCACCCTGTCCGATCTCCAGTTCAACGTCGTCAACGACCTTACGGCCACGGTACGACTTGCTCAAATCGACGGCCTGGAGCTTCAGCATACCTCTTCACGGGCGGCCGCGGAGGAGTTGCGCTACTTCTCGACTCGGTGCCTCGTCAACGTCCGCGAACCATTTTCTGAGTCGACGATGATCGTATCATCCGCTAAAAAGAAGGTCAATTGACGCCCTGTCGTGGTCCCTTCCACGGCGTCGTAAATCGTTGGGTTTCCGCCGCTCATGACGAATTTTCCGTCCGCGGCGCTGTACTCTCCGCGCTCGGCAGTGGCTTTCCGCGCTCCCTGTTCAACGATCACGCCGCCGGTGCCAACCGCCAGGCTGACCTGTTGGGCTCCAACCGCCGAATTTGCCGCGGCGGAACCATTCGCGCCATTCGAATTGAGCTTCTGGGCCCTTGCAAAATATAAATCCGCCAGCGCGGCGTGCATGATTTGCTCCGCCGATTGCGCCACCACATTCTTTTCCAGGTGCGCGCGGCTCTCTGCGTCCCGGTACGTCAGCGTCCCCGCCGTCACATGCCACAACCTCGGCTTCTTCGGTACCGCTTGGAGGGCCACGGTCTGCGCTGGCGATGGCCCCACGGCCTGTGGGAAAACGGCGCGAACACTTCCAACAGCATTTATGACCCGCGCCTCGCGCAGCAGCTCGATCGAATCCGCTTCCATCACCGAATCGCCCTGCCACAATCGCGCATGTCCCGTGTACAAAGCGCTCCCCGTCTTCGAATTTGCCTGCATTGCGTCCGCCGAAATGTTCGCCGGTACGACGCCAAGTTGCGCTCCGCTCCCTTTTGCCGAAAAATTAGACGATCGAACGCCTCCCTCGGCGCGAATCTCCCCGGTGGTCTGCACAAAGGTAATGCGTGGTGCCTGCGTTTCCGTGGTTGTGTCGCGCGCCAGGGCCTTGCCAGTTAGCAGCGCCGTCTGCGTGGCCCTGACAAACGTCGCGTGGTCCGCTTGTCCGCTCCGGTCGGCTTCCTTTAGCCTTACATTTCCTTGCAGATCCATCTGCGACCATCCACCGCTCGCCAGCAGTTGCGCCACCCCGCTTTGCGCCATCGCTGTCTGCAAGGGTTTGCCGCTCGCCGCCCGCTCTGTCAGCACATTGCCGGCCGCAACCAACTTTCTCGCCTTTCCCTCTTCCCCGAATTCCATTTCGAGTTTGTCCGCCTGCAGTTTTGTGCGCACAGTCTCGCTGCTCGCGGAAGCTCCTGACATCCCGCCTTGCGGCGTCGCATCCGTCCATTCGATGTTCCCCGCCCCCCGGGTCTCCGCTCTGTTGAGCTTGCTGCTCTCTCCTTTTTTTCCAGCGGCGAATTCCACAAGCAATTCGCTCGTCTCGAGCATTCTCGCCTCGCGGGAGGTGTCTGCCTGGGTTTTCAGTTGCACGTTGCCTTTCAAGTTCAATGCTCTCGGCTGGTTCACCTTCGGCCATAGCTCCATCGCGCCGCGCTCCGCGTGGAGGTCATCTACTTCTTTTCCGGTGCGCCGCGAACCGCGCACATCTCCTGCTCCCTCGATTCTCGTCAGCCAGCCCGCAGATGAAAACTGTGCCGTGATGGTCTCCGCGCTCAGATTTGTGGGGCCATCCGTGCCTTGGGATTCCAATTCCGGGTTTTTCCCGTTCGGCCCCGGCGTAACCACAAGTTTCTCTGCGCGAAACACCGCGTCCAGCGTGAGGGTCAGCCCTCCCGCGCTCAAATGCGCTGTGTGGGTTTTCGCTTCCACCGGTCCATACAAATGCATAGTCCTCGAGTCCCGCTCAAAATCGAGGCTCTTCCCCGTCACGCGGATAGGATCTTTTGCGCTCGCACTTGCCGCCTTCTTCCCCGCCGTGTTTTTTTCCGGCGCCACCAGAGAAAACTGCACATTCCCCAGCAGCCGCACCGTTCCCTCTTCCGAGTGATATTCGACTCCCAAGGCTTCCCCAGTCCCATTCGCAAAGACGAACTTCACCGGCTGGTCCGTCCACGCCATCCCACTGGCGCGGTTAAACACCACACCGCGGGTCTGCACATGCACTTTCTGCTCTGCTTTTATTCCCGGATTTCTTGTTGCCTGCTGGGCTTCCGCCCTGCTCTCCAGATCGATCTGCACTTCGCCGCTGCATGTCATGCTTTCGCCTGCTTTTTCGTACCGACAGCTTTGCGTATGAATGGTGTCGTGCCGCTCTCCTTTCTTTCCGAAGATGGTGATCTTCACGTCTTCCAGCAGGCTTGCCTCCTTACCCTTGAAATCTGTGGCCTTGGATGCCTCCACCGTGAAAATCTTTTGGTTTCCTTCCATCTTCGAGAAGGTGAGCCCGTTCGAGCTGCGCGTCACATCTTTTGGAGCCGGCGGTGGCACCTTTTGCTTTTCCCGATAAGCGACCCATTTGCGCTCCAGATACACTCCCGCCGTCAGACTTGCCAGCAGCAACGCGGCCGCCGCACACCAGCGCGCATACTTCGCCGCTTCGCTTCGCTTCATGTCTTCAGTTAAACAAAATTTCGACCGAGTGTATAGAAGATGGAATGTTCGTTCGGAAAAAGGTGAGGACTAACCAGCCGACTCGGCGCTCGCCACCGGATTCGGCAAAATCCCCATATTCGCCGCGGCCACGCTGTCGCGCTTCGTATTCTTCACCAAGTACATGGCCTCATCGGCAAGGTGCAGCAATCCTTCCTTGGTTCGCGAATCCACGGGGTAGGACGCCACGCCCACGCTGGGCGTAAGCCGGATGTTCAACTCTTCCGGCACAAGCCAGGTGGTCTCGCGCACCAATTTATGCAAACGGCGCGCCACGTTCAACGCGTTCTCCTTCGAAGTCTGCGGCAGCAGGACTACAAATTCATCCCCGCCATAACGGAACGCGAAATCGATCAGTCGGCAATGCTCCTTCAGGGCATTTCCGATCTCCGCCAGCAGCCGCGAGCCCACCAGATGCCCGTGCGTATCGTTCACCTGCTTGAAATGGTCCAGGTCGATGAAAACGATCGAGAATTCGTAGTTGTAGCGTTGCGAGCGGTAAATCTCCGTCTCCAGGATAAAGCCCATGTGCCGCGCGTTATAGAGTGAAGTGCAGTCATCGGTGATGGTCAGCTCGTGAATTTTCTTCACGTGCCGGGCGTTCTCCAGCGCAATCGCCGCGAAGTCCGATAGCGCTTCGAGGAGCTTCAGGTCCCGCGCATCGAATCCCTCCGGCCCGATGCAATTGATCAGCTCGATGACCCCCAGGCATGTGTCGCGGAATCTGACCGGCACCGCGACGATCGACTGCGTCTCGGTCTTGGTCTTCTCGTCCACCTTCGAGAAAAAG